>DNGT01000422.1 GCA_003486165.1 Desulfobacteraceae bacterium | reverse complement strand
CTCTTTCGATAACTTGAACCCTCCAGGATAAGGACCTCCGAGTTGTAAACGAGACGGTCGGCGATCGCGGTGGCCACAGTGGTGTTATCAAATATTTCTCCCCATTGCGCAAATGGCCGGTTGGTCGTTATGATAGTGGACTTTCTTTCGTGCCTGGCGCTGATGACCTGGAAGAATAGATTTGATCCCTGTGTGCCCAGGGAAAGATAACCGATTTCGTCGATGACCAGCAGATCCTGAGATTGATAGTGATGGAGTTTTTTGAGCAGTGAGTGGTCTGCGTCGGCAGCGATCAGGTGATTGATCATATCCATGGCGGTGGTAAAGAGAACTTTGTGGCCGGCCTGTGTGGCCGCATAGGCCATCGACTTGGCCAAAAAACTTTTTCCCACGCCGGGATTGCCAATCAAGATAATGTCTTTTCTCTGCTCGATAAAACCCAGGTCCAAAAGATTTAAAATTTTACTTTTCTGATTTTTGCGGGAGCCGTGGAAGGCAAAATCAAACTGATCGATGGTGGTCTTTTCATAGAGTCTGGACTGTTTAAAACAGCGCTCGATCCTGTTTTGTCGCCTTAATTCCAGCTCGAGTTCAAACAAGTGATCGATGGTTTGAAGCGCAGTCCAGTTTCTGTGCTGGGCAAGCACAAGGGTTTGTTCCAGCTGGTCGGCAATGGCTTTAAGCTTGAGTAGTTTGCATTTTTCGATGACCGCATCGATGTTCATTTCTTTGTCCTTTTGATGACATGGGCGTCATATTCCGCCAGGCAGGGTTGCGTGAGGCGGATCTGATTTAAGTCCTCTTTTTTTAAGTGCACCGGCGGATGCTGTCTTTTGGGTGTCATTTCCTGGTAAAGGATGTTTTCGATGTAGTCGGCGCCGATGGCGTTATGGATCAGGGCTTTTTTGATGGCATAGATGACCGACACGGCCCCATATGCGTCTTTTAGAGCCAGCAACTTTGAGACGTTCTTTTTTATCGGCTGCCGCGCTCGGGCCAAGGCCTCAAGATATTCCACGGCTTCGGCTCCCAGGGATGAGAAAGCAGCGATATCCTTATCCAGCCAGAGTTTGCGTTTTAACTTTTTGACCTGTTCCTTGTGCGAAGGAGTTTCGATGCGCATGCCGCGCTGCCAGCAGCGGTTATGGACGGCGATTTTCTTTTCCTGGTAATAAATGCTGACCTGGCTTTGGTTGGCCTTGAGGGTGACCTTTTTCCCAATCGCCCATGGCGGCGTAGTATAGACGTTGGCATCGAAGCGAACGGCAAAATCTTTGTACACTTTGAGCTGTTCGGTTTGCCGGCAGTCGGGAAGTAAATCGGGAAGCGGCCTTAAAACGGCCTCGGCCAAGCGCTCCAGTGGAGGCTTGCCGGTGGTTTGATGGATGCGGATATTTGCCAGCGTATCGAGCCACTGTCGGACTTGGCCGTTGACATCGCAAAGATCGCTAAAAGTTCGAAGGGGCCAGAAGTTTTGGCGTAGATATTTTATGAAATTTTCGATCTTGCCTTTTTCATGGGGCGAGGCCACGTTACAAGCGATGGGGGTTATGTGAAAGATCCGCAAAAAATCAAGAAACGCGTCATTGAAGCGGATCAGCGGCCCATGGCGTTCGGTCACAGCGCTGAGCATGTTATCGACCACAACTTCTTGGGGAGATCCCCCAAGGTAGGCAAACGCATTTAAAAGCGCTTGATGCAGGCAGGCCTGGTTCTGGCTGTGGGTAAATTCGACGTATGCCGCCCGGCTATAGCCTTCAATCACCGCCAGGGCATAGAGCTTTCGCATGCTCTCTGCATATGCAAGGACTCCAAAATGCCCCCAGTCGATTTGCATTTGCTGCCCGGGCTTGGACTCAAACCGGATAAAGGGCGTCGGCTGTCTTTGTCCTCCCCGCAGGCGCCTGAGACAATCGCGCAGGATGGTGATTTTTCCATCAAACCCCTCCTGTTGCAGCCGCTGCAGCACCACCGGGGCTTTGACCTCGGGATCTTTTTCAAGCAGCTGCTGGATACGGTCCTGATAGGGATCAAGTTTTGAGCTACGCGATATTCTCGGTTTTTGCGGTTGCGGATTTTCAAGATAGCGTCTCACAGTCGGTCTGCTGATTCTAAGGGTTCGGGCAATTTTTCTCTCCTTAAAGCCCAGATGATGAAGCCTGTGGATTTCAAAAACCGTTTGTCGGTCAATCATGTCACACCTCCTTAAATAGGTTGCGGCAAAGCTTGTCCAGCGCCGCCGGACAGCGACCTTGCCCGCCCGGGTCCGACGGCAGCTCCAGCACTTGAAAAAGGGTTCCGTTAAAGGCGATGAGATCTTTGTGGATCAGCCCCTTTATGGCGCTCTGGTAATTTCCCGATGACATGTGAAGCAGCGTGCAAATCGACTCGTCGCTGTAAAACGAAAGGCCGTATCGATCCGATACGGCTATCAAAAACAGATACAACAACAGCTCGGCGCCGCTGAGCCGTTGCAGGAAACCATCGGTGACAAATCGGTGGGGAATAAAACTGAAGCCGCCGCCCTTGATGCTTCGAATGCGCTGGGGGTTTAATATCTTTTTTCTGATCATGGCCGTTTCTCCCTTTAAGGAATTTGCGGCCAAAATATCATGCTGCCACCCCCTGGGCCTAACGAATCCATCTTTGCAATCACGGGTAAGCTATTGGAATTTTGACAATATTAACTTTTAACGCGTCCATCTTTGCAATCACCGGAACCAGCCAGAATTGACCAAGTATTTGGAAATTATCAGGTTTTGACGGATCCATCTTTGCAATCAACGACGGATCCATCTTTACAACTGCCGGCAGACATCGCGCTTTGCGGTTACGTTGCCGCTGAAGGATTCGATTCCGCTCAGCCTTTTCGGGGTTTTTCTTTCGATAGGCTTTCCAGTATCCCGGCTTGCCGGCAAGCCATTGTTGCTGGCTGCTTTTCTGATTGGCGCGGTAAGCAGGATCATGCTTGAGCTTATATCGCTGCCAGGCGGCCTTTCTGGCTTTCTGACACACTTCTTTCTTACAAGCGCTCTGATTTTTGTGCCTTGGACTGGGGTCGAAAAAATCGCCGCAATAAATACAAGGGATCTGCTCCATTTTCGCCACCATGACGGATTAGATGAATTGAACCGATCATGGTGATGTAAAATGGACTGGAATTAAATGTATTTTTTAAAATGGGGGGAATTAAAAAGAATCAGATTATATGTGGCCAATTTTGACCGGTGGACATGGTATGCTTTTAGACCGATGATTTTGGTATGGAATTAAATCGCTGTTCCCAAATAGGAGGCACATCATGAAAACATCATCAGTTTCCATTTTAATTTTGTCGATTATTCTGTCGGTTGCCTTTGTTGTGACAGCTTCTAATGCTGATCAGCTGAAACCGGGGATGGCTAATACTGTAACTCTGGCTGATGGCAGTGTGGCTTACGATTTAAACGGTGAATGGGATGCTGTTATTGATAACGGACCATGGGGGATTAGTAAAGATATCATTAGAATCACCCAAGAGGGGAATAAATTCGTTGGTATTAAACTAATCGGAAATCAATATGTTGGTAAAGGTCAGGAAACGATAAAGGGTGAGTTGGAAGGGGATGCTTTTAAATCCATTGAGGACTATACTTATAATGACGGATGGGTACCCTCTGATGGGAAATTACTTGATGGGGGTAATAAGATCGTCAATCAAACAGAAATGAAGTCTATGAACCTTACTATCGTTACAACGTTAACCAGAAAATAGCTAAGTGCATAATCAATATCATCCGTATGTGAGCTTTCAGCAAGTTGCCGGTCAGCCTCACGGACCTCTCAAAGCCCCATCAGGTATTCTCAAGAAGAGGTGTTATCTGGTGTATATCTCGTTGGTTAGCTTGAAGCTCACATACCAGCTTTCATTATGATCCATAATTTGCAGTCAGGAGCCTGCTGCCGGGACCCAACTCGGCCACAACAAATTAAAGCTCATTCTCATAAACATCCTTAATTTCTTCACTGATGATAAGAATGTGCTCTGGGTACCTCGGCTAATCGATAATGATAATATGCATTTGACGCTGCCCAAATTGTGCCCGTCAAGGTCAAATATTTCCAAACCGTTCCAAACAAAACCAAAAATAGCTTGATAAATTGATATAAAAATTGATACTAAACCAAATTTTAGTAATCATAACGTTTTTTAATTTTCAAAGATTTAG
>DNGT01000380.1 GCA_003486165.1 Desulfobacteraceae bacterium | reverse complement strand
GGCTTCACGATTGAAGGCTGCCTGTGAATAACGGATCAGGCTGGTTTTTTTTACAAAAGTATCCACTGAAAGAGCGGAAGAGAATCTTGCCGTGCCGGCAGTTGGAAGTACATGGTTGGGGCCGGCAATATAATCACCAATGGGTTCCGGTGTATAGTCACCCAAAAATACGGCTCCCGCATTACGGATCTGTCCGACATAGGCCAATGGATCTTTGATGTGAAGCTCAAGGTGTTCGGGCGCAATTTGGTTTGAAAGATCAATAGCCGTATCAAGATCAGACACAACCATTATGGCGCCGAACCTGGAAAGTGATTTTTGGGCAATCTCTTTGCGTGAAAGATCCTGAAGCTGCTTTTTTACAACAGAGGCAACTGTTTTGGCAGTGTCTCTGGAATCCGTGACCAAAATTGCAGAGGCCAGAATGTCATGTTCTGCCTGTGAAAGGAGATCTGCTGCAATAAATTCAGGGGTTGACGTATTGTCTGCGATGATAAGGATTTCGCTGGGACCTGCAATCATATCAACACCTACGATCCCCGCTACGATCTTCTTGGCAATGGTGACATAAATATTTCCGGGACCGACGATAACGTCCACTTTTGGTATAGTCTCGGTGCCGTAAGCCATGGCAGCAATGGCCCAGGCACTCCCGACCTTGTAGACAGCATCCACCCCGACCTTTTTAGCAGCAACCANNGGTCTTTGGGTATGGATCCAGGATTTGCCTAATTGCTGTTTATGGAAGGATTCGATTTGATCCACTGCTCGATTTAATGTCCGTAAAAAGGGTCGGTCTACACGTTTTGAGGCATCATCAATTTCTTGGCGTGTCACCCGAATGGATGCTCTGGTCAGTTTCGGTGAATCGAATTGGTTCGTATATTTGATGAGCGCCTGGTCTTTGTTTTTTCTTACATCCTCGATAATGCGCGTGACCGCAAGCAAATCTTTCTTTTTAAATCCCATACCGCGGTTTACGATGGATGTAATTTTTTTCTCTGCCGATGTTGATGGATAGGTGTAGATCTTCATAAAATTTTTCACCTTATAGATATATCATCAAAAATAATAATTATATTTAATAGTTTCAATAGTCAAGAGTAGGTGTTTTGTCAACTATGGCTAATCATGAGAATCATAATTTCTATGAGTCCAGTATTTTTCGAACAAAAGATAATACTTTATCTAAGTGAACGTCCATGAATAAGATCCATCGTCATTTTTATCTTCTAAAAATACTAATTGACATATGGAGTTTGATCTGTACAAATAAATCCTTTTTTATAGTATAAAATTTTTAAAATATAACTTACATGGAGGGCAACAATGAAGGAAAATAGAATTTATAACTTTAACGCCGGTCCTGCCGCACTTCCTCTTGAAGTGCTTGAAGAAATAAAGGATTCATTTTTAAATTTCGGCGGTTCCGGTATGTCGATCACAGAGATCAGCCACCGGTCAACGTTATTTGATGATGTTATAAACGATGCTATTGCCAGAACCCGTCGGTTGTTGAAGCTTGACGACAAGTTTCATGTATTGTTTATCCAGGGCGGTGCCAGTTTGCAGTTCTGTATGATACCCTTGAACTTTCTCGGAGAAGGTGAAACCGCAGACTATGTGAACACAGGCACCTGGTCTACAAAGGCCATCAAGGAAGCTAAAATTATGGGTAAAACCTTAAATGTTGTGGCATCTTCCGAAGATAAAAACTTTTCCTACATTCCAAAAAATATATCGTTTAACAGCGGTGCGGTCTATGCACACATTACATCCAACAATACCATCAAAGGAACCCAATGGGCATCTTATCCTGAGACAGGCGGTGTTCCCCTTATCGCCGATATGTCGTCCGATATTATGTCAAGACCTTTTGATGTCGATAAGTTCGGCCTGATTTATGCCGGAGCTCAAAAAAATATCGGTCCTGCCGGCGTATGTATGGTCATCATTCGGGATGATATGTTGAAAAGAGTGCCGGACACGCTTCCGTCCATGCTAAAGTACACCACTTATGCTTCTAAAAATTCGATGTACAACACACCGCCTTGCTTTGCAATCTATATGATTCAATTGGTCATGAANNCTCTATGAAGCCATAGATTCCAGTGGTTTTTATCAAGGAACGGCTGAAACGGATAGTCGTTCTTTGATGAATGTCACTTTTCGTCTTCCAAATGAAGCACTCGAAAAACAGTTTGTTGAACAGGCGCTTAAAAGCGGGATGGGCGGTCTTAAAGGTCATCGATCCGTAGGAGGGTGTCGCGCGTCGATTTATAATGCAGTGCCTCTGATGGCAATCGAAGCCCTTGTTGATTTTATGAAGCACTTTGAGCAGAAAAACGGGTGATGGGTAATATCCGGCGACTTGCATATAAACGAGTTAAAATAAACACTCATATTTTTATGCAAAGTCATAACACGGTAATTTTTATAACCAGATGCTGTTCGTGAAGGATCATCGCCATGTGTTTTCAAAAAAGGCGATATATTTATCCATAGCACAATTTTTCGCAGTGACCCAATATTTAGGGTGTGTTGCACCGTTGTTTATACGATTTCAAATCTTCCCCACATCCTAAAATATTGGGTCACGATGAGATGTCATGATTCATATCGCCTTTTTTGAAAATATATGGTGATAGACCAACGTTATCGAAATTCACTTGAATGGTAACACTTTAGGTTTTTGAACATATTACCGCTTCAGGTATAATTAGATTTTTTGCTGAAAGAACTCGTGAATAAGGGCTCGTAAGGAAAGAACCTGCCAGGGGTATTCAAAAAGGTCTCTTTTTTAACTGAGGATTTCATCCATAAAGTTAAATTACTGATGTTTCTTTCAAAACGATCCCTAATCCACTCACACAGCTTCCAGCCAAAAATTTAAATATACCTGAAGCTCCTTTGAAATTGATGTTACTTTCTAAAGTGACCCTATGAAAAATTCGGGTTAATCGCACAGTTCGAAAAGTGCGGCAGCGCCCATCCCCCCGCCGATACACATCGATTCGATGCCGTATTGCACACCGCGTTCTTTCATATTGGCAAGCAGTGTTGCGCACAGTTTGGCGCCTGTGCATCCCAAGGGATGACCCAATGCAATGGCACCGCCGTGAATGTTGACTCGATCCATGTCAATGCCGAGTTCCCGGATACAATACACCGCCTGAGATGCAAAAGCTTCGTTGATCTCAAAAAGACCGATATCTTCAAGATCCATTCCGGCCATATCCAAAAGTTTGGGAATGGCGTATCGGGGTCCCACTCCCATCTCTTCGGCCTTGCAGCCNNGCGGCTGCACCGTCGGTGGTTTGAGAAGAGTTTCCCGCAGTCACCGTTCCGTTTAGAGCAAATACCGGGTTCAAATTAGAAAGCCCCTCAATGGTTGTAGAGGGCCGTATGCCGTCGTCATCTTTGACAAGAAAGGTTTCTTTCTTGTAGGTGCCATTTTTATCATTTACAAATTTGTGTGCCGGTGTGGGAACGATTTCGGTAAAAAGTTTTTGCTTCATGGCCTCTGAGGCCTTCATTTGAGAGTGATACGCGAATTCATCCTGTTCTTCTCTGGAAACNNCTGGGAAGATTTCCGCCCATGGGAACAAAGGTCATGGATTCCAGACCTCCTCCAATGGCAATTTCCGACCAGCCAGACATGACGCGCAAGGAGGCCTGGGCGATCGCCTCGAGGCCGGAAGCACAGAACCGGTTTACCGTGGCGCCGGAAACTTGCACCGGAAATCCAGCGATCTGGGATGCGACTCTTCCGATGTTCAGTCCCTGTTCAGCTTCGGGAAATGCACAGCCGATCATAATGTCATCCACATCTTTCATTTCAAGGTGCGGTGTTTTGTCGATGGCAGATTTCAAAATAAAGGACAGCAGGTCTTCAGGTCGTGTATCTTTAAAAGCTCCTTTACTTTTCTTACAGCCGGGTGTTCTGATGGATTGGACGATGTAGGCGTCTCTCATACTCCCTCCTTTGAGACCTTTTTAAAAAACCATTTTTGCCCGATCTCTGTGTCAGGCTCAAATTTTAATCCTCGAAATACTAAATGTATGTCTGCGGTTAAAATTTTCTCCTTCCTTGATCTCGACCAAAAATTTGCTTTTTTATTTTTTAAAAGGTTCCATTTGGTTATCAAATAAAAATGGCCAGTGATCCATTGTTAATTTCTCAAGGGTTTGCCGGTTTTTAACATATGTTCAACCCTGGCCATGGTCTTTTCTTCTTTCCAGAAATCGACAAAAGCCTCTCTTTCAAGATTAAGGATGACATCCTCTTCGACGCTGCTGTTGTCTCTTACTTCTCCACCACTGATGACAAAGGCGATTCTTTTTGCAAGAAATGCATCGTATTCTGAGATAAATTTTCCTTTCAGCATATTAAAAATCTCCACCTCAATCATTCCCTGAGCCGCCTGTCCCAAAACCTTTATCGGTTGTTTTATCGGCGGTGCGTAGCCTTCATCGACCATCTTCAAAACCTCTTTTTTGGCTTCACCGATCAGATAGTCCCGGTTAAATACGATTCTGTCCTTAGGACCCAGGAAGCCGCTGATTCTGGCTTCAGCAGCAGATGTTGAAACTTGAGCCAGTGCAATGGACATGAACACCGGAACGAAAAACTTGGCAAGGTCGACATCAATGACCGTTTCAGGGATCGTCTGAACAAACTTTTTCCAAAGATTTAAACATCCGCCGCCCGATGGGAGCAGTCCGACGCCAATCTCAACAAGTCCCATGTAGAGTTCGGCATGGGCTACAATTTTGTCGGCGCCGAGGCACACCTCGCATCCACCGCCAAGGGTCATGCCGTAAGGCGCTGCGACTACCGGAAAGCTCGAATATTTTTCTTTTTGTATGGCGTCTTGTGCCATACGCAAAAATGCATCGATTTCCGAGTACTTGCCTTCCTTTGCCAGGCCGGCCATGAAAAAAAGATCCCCG
>DNGT01000310.1 GCA_003486165.1 Desulfobacteraceae bacterium | reverse complement strand
ACGAAGATCTGGAAGTAATTGTTACGGAAGGCATCTTAAGGACCGCCGACATTTTGCAACTGGAATATCTGCATGTCACCAGCGGTACCACCGTCATTCCCACGGCAACCGTCAGACTCTCCATCAATGGAAGGCCGGTTCAGAATACGGGATACGGAAACGGTCCCATCGATGCGGCTTATGACAGTATCGCCAAACTGACGGGAACAGAATCCGAACTCATGAGATTTTCCATAAGCGCCATTACCAGCGGTACGGATGCCCAGGGCGAGGTTACGGTACGCCTGAAAGAAAACGGCCTGGTTGCACTCGGCCGCGGGGCAGACCCGGACATCATCACCGCCAGTGTGAAGGCTTATATCAACGGACTCAACCGTCTTGAGTATTTGAAAGCCAATCCGGTGGTGGCAATCGCCTGATGTTTTTTCACCGAAGCTTAAGGGGCTTGAACAGCCCCTTAAGCAAAACCTCTTACCTGAATTTTTACCCTATTCCCCGAGCAATTGTCTCTTTAACTTTGAATCCGCCGGTTTTTCACCCAGCCATATTGAAAATACCGCCTTTTTGAAATCAAGTCCTTTGATCGTCCCTTTCAATTCTCCTTTGATATAAACACTGACCCCCTGCCCCGGAATGTAGATAATATCGTAGATATCGTCTTTGCTGGCTTTTTGGGAAAAACAAGCGTTGAATGTGTCGATTTCTGTTTTAATGGGTTCAATGTTTCCGCCGGTTCCATTCACAAAACCTTCATTCCAGGCATCTACCAGCTTTTTGCTGGGAACCTCGCTGTGAACAAAATACATTCTGATGCCCATGGGTGTATCTGCATCCATGATTTTTTGGGGGTCTGTTTGCTTCTCTATTAAATAAAGACCTGCGGCATAAACCTTGATAAAAAGTTTTTTGCGGAAACCAGCGCCATTTAAAAGTAATTCATCCATACCGGCCATAAGGCTGTCAGGGAGGATCACGTCACCGACTTGCTTTCCGTAAGCCATGGTACACATCACAAAAACAGCCAATAATATAATTACTAGTCTTTTCATTTTTTTCTCCTTTCAGATACTGATATGCAAATGAATGGGTTATACTTTAAGCGTAGCGATAATGTCCGAAATGTCAGAAATATTCCGCTCCATCAGAAAAGTTTCGATGCCATCGATAATGTCTGTGGTTGCGTGCGGATTGATAAAATTGGCAGTTCCGATCTGAACGGCCACGGCGCCTGCGATCAAAAACTCCAGTGCATCTTTTGCGGTCATTATGCCGCCGATGCCGACCACCGGAATGTTGACGGTTTGCGCCACCTGCCAGACCATACGCAAAGCTACCGGTTTGATCGCCGGACCGGAGAGACCGCCGGTAATATTGGCCAGCTTTGGACACCGGGTTTCAATATCGATGGCCATACCGGTGATGGTATTGATCAATGAAATGGAATCCGCGCCTTCTGCTTCCACGCTTTCTGCAATTTTTTTAATGTCGGTGACATTGGGAGAAAGCTTGATCATCAGCGGTTTGGTGGTCTGTTTTCTGATCGCCCTGACAACTTCGGCAGCAGATTCCGGATAAGCGCCAAAGGCCATTCCGCCGGATTTTACATTGGGACATGAAATGTTCACCTCGATGCCCGAAATGCCGTCAATGTCCTCCAGACGAGCAACCAGTTCTGCATACTCTTCTATACTTTTCCCGTAAACGTTTACAAATATCGGCGTGTCAAGACGTCTCAAAAATGGTAATTTGTCTTTCACAAATGCTGCCAACCCAACATTTTCAAGACCGATGGCGTTTAACATTCCGCATGGTGTTTCAACGATTCTCGGCGGTGGATTTCCTCTGGAGGGTTCAAGGGACAAGCCTTTTACAACAATCGCTCCCAGGCGGTTTAAATCGATAAGATCTTTAAACTCGATGGCATACCCGAAAGTACCGGATGCCGTCATTACGGGATTTTTGATTTCTATCCCGCCGATATCCACAAGCATCTGAGGTTTTTTGCTATTCATATCAACATCCATTTTCTTTGGGGCACGGGTCTGTTTACAATATTTTTATTTATCGTTTTCCGATTAGAATCAAATCCATTTTTTATAAAATAAATATTGATAGATAGCAAGGATCTGTTTTAATATTTAGTGTCTATCCCTAAACGGTATTTTTGCCCAATCTCTGCGATATGCTCAAAAAATAATCCCCAGAATATCATCTATATGCCTGTGGTTATTTTTTTCGCATGCCTTGATCTTGAACAGATATCCTCATTTAGGGATGGACGCTATTTTACTCAAGTTTCTTACCACAATATCGATAGCTTTGTAAAAAGTCAGAATTTAGACGGCAAAGTAAAAAATTCCAGTTCAAGGCGTCGCGAATTTCGTCGAACGAGGTGTACTTATGTACACCGCAGTGAACACGAAATGAAGCGCAACGCAGAAATTGGACTTTTTACGAAGCCGTCAATTTTGGGAAGGTGATCTTATGAAAAAAATTCTTGCCATTATCGGTTCACCGCGAAAACTTGGCAATTGCGAAATCATGACCAAGGAAATCAGCAATCAACTACCTATTCCCCATGAGTTGAATCTATTACGGCTTCAGGATTTCAAGATTCTTCCCTGCCGGGGATGTTACCAGTGTCTTTTCACAAAAGAGCACTGCGTTCTGGATGATGATTTAAATACAGTGATTCAGGCCATGTTGGATGCCGATGCTTACATCGTATCGGCACCGACCTATTTTCTGGGGATCAACGCATCCCTTAAAACATTTCTCGATAGAGGAATTTCTTTATACACTCATATTGAATATCTGTGGAACAAACCGGCTGTCGGTGTCGCAATCGCCGGCATTGAGGGCAAGGAGGGATACAGCCGGCTGGTCATTCAAAGTTTTTTAAAGATGATTTTTGCAGATGATAAAAACACCAGGGTGGTTTATGGTGCATTGCCTGGAGAGATTTTTTTGAACAAAGAGAACAAACAATCGGCCGGTGAACTGGCGTCAGCGCTTTTTGGACCCAGGGCTGAAAAAAGAGGCCCTTGCTGTCCTCAGTGCGGTGGGGATACGTTCCGGTTTTTAGATAACAACCGCGTACGATGCATGCTGTGCAGTAATTCCGGAATCATAACCAT
>DNGT01000400.1:2609-2906 GCA_003486165.1 Desulfobacteraceae bacterium | reverse complement strand
TTTTGTCATAAAAAATAAATTTCGTCATCTTCATAACGCTGCTATTTTTTGGAAACAAGTCAGTCTCAAATGAGCTTTAGATATGTCATTTAATCTTGATATAAATTCTTCGTTAGATATTCGGTTTGTAACGGTGTATCTATTCGTAAGGTTCATATACTCCATTCGACGTTAAGGTAGGTGCCAATCCTCTGAGATGAGACCAAAACTTGTTCCTCCCGCCGGAGCAGAGCCCCTCTGGTGCATCGCCTGGGTCGGGTTTCTTTACAAATCCAACTTGCTCATACGATACCGAAA
>DNGT01000400.1:2355-2549 GCA_003486165.1 Desulfobacteraceae bacterium | reverse complement strand
GCAAGAACACGAAGATCGCTTTTTCTTTCCCTAAGAGGCGGCATCTTTATTTCAATGACATTGAGCCGATAAAAAAGGTCTTCACGAAAATTTCCGGCAATAACCTCATCCTCAAGTTTCTTGTTGGTTGCAGATATGATTCTGATATCAACAGTTACATCTTCGTTACTGCCGACAGGTTTGAATACGCGTTC
>DNGT01000400.1:0-2324 GCA_003486165.1 Desulfobacteraceae bacterium | reverse complement strand
GTCTTGGTTTTGGCCACCTGGCGGATCAGTTTGTAAATATTTCTCATAACCGGGCTGTTCCCGACAATCTTTTCGAAATGAAGGGTTTTTTTGAGTTCATCATCCAGAATCTCTTTTTCATGTTCGATGGTTCTGAGACTCAGGGCATTTTTAATGGTTTTTGTTAACTCTTCATTGTTGAAAGGTTTAGGAACAAAATCATAGGCTCCCTCATTCATGGCTTCAACGGCCGNNCTCGGTGGATGCATAGGCTGAAATCATAATAACCACAGTGTCTTGGTTCTCTTCTCTCAATGCCTTTAAAACATCAATTCCAGTAATATCTCCGAGCCTGATGTCACATAACAACAGATCGAAAACTGTTTTTTTAATCATGGATACAGCATCTCGACCATTTTTCGCAGAGGTAACCTTATATCCTTCTTTGGCCAGCAAAACTTCCAGCAACTCTCGCATGCTGAGTTCATCATCTACGACCAGTATATGAGGTGTTTTATCTTCCATTGATCATTTTCTTAAGATGTTTAAAATTAGTTATAAGGTATCAGTTGCCGTGTTTTGGGAACTCTTCTCTTACGACTGATTCCCGATGCCTGTTATTTATCTTTGTATTAAATTCATTTGATATCAGCCATTTATAGTCGGTCTTGATAAACGATCTTTCCACCCACCATGGTCAACACTGCCCTGCCTTTTACNNTATTTCTAAACCAATTTTTAATCCGAGTATCCGCGCCGGATTTTTTGACATTTTTTCAATAAGATCCGTGATGTCAATTATTCCAGCTTCAACCAGCTTCAACCCTAAAGGAACCGCGGTTTCAAGGCCGATGATACCGTTGGCAGCCTGATCGAATTCAACGGCTTTCTCAATTATGGAATGCGGGGCATGATCAGTGGCAATTACATCTATGGTGCCATCGACGAGTCCCTGACAAATGGCTTCTCTGTCTTGTTCGGTGCGCAATGGCGGGTTCATCTTGTAGTTTGTATTATAATCTTTAATGGAAGCATCGGTCAAAGAAAAATAATGCGGTGCCGTCTCTGCGGTAACAGGAACTCCTCTTTTTTTTGCATCCCTTATTGCCCTGACAGATTCCTTTGTGCTGACATGAGCGATATGTACAGGAACTCCTGTTAATTCACACAGTGCGATATCCCTAAAAACCATGATGCTTTCAGCAGCATTGGGTATCCCGGAAAGACCCATTTTTGTTGCAACCGCACCTTCATTCATGGCACCGTATGAAACCAGAGCAAGATCCTCACAATGGGAAATAACCGGCAAGTTGAATCCACTTGAATATTCTAATGCCCTTCGCATCAATTGACTGTTCATCACCGGGTTGCCATCGTCGGATACGGCGATTGCCCCCGCGTCCTTTAACTCTCCATATTCACATAGACTATCTCCTTTTAACCCCTTGCTAATCGCGGCAACTGGATAAACACGGACAGTATCAGCCTTGACGGCCTTTTTAACGATATATTCCGTAACCTGCCGGCAGTCATTGACCGGATTTGTATTCGGCATGCAGCATATCGCCGTAAATCCGCCAAACGCCGCCGCACGGCCACCGGTGTCAATGGTTTCTTTGTATTCATATCCCGGGTCCCGAAGGTGAACATGCATATCAATCAATCCCGGAACAACGATTTTTCCGGACGCATTAATTATTTTAAACTCCTTATTTTCATTCCCCGCAAGGGCATTTTGTTTAATCTCAACGATGTTGCCATCCTCTATGACAATATCCAGAATATCGTCCAAGTTTCCAGGATCAATGACCCGTCCACCCTTAATCACCGTCAGCATTACGTTTTCCTCCTGTCACAAGGTATAAAAGGGCCATACGTACAGCAACCCCATTTGTTACCTGTTCAAGAATAATCGAGTATGGTCCATCCGCAACATCGTAAGCAATTTCAACCCCTCTATTTATCGGTCCTGGATGCATAATCAGCACATCATCCTTTGCTTTTTTCAGTTTGACACTCGTCAAGCCATATATTTTCGAATATTCACGTTCGGACGGAAACAAAAAATGCTGCTGACGCTCTTTTTGTATCCGCAGCATCATGATAACATCTGCATCACATATCGCTTCTTCCATATCATGTGTTACAGAAACGCCAAGAGTTTCAATGCCTTTTGGAATCATCGTTGGGGGACCTGCCAGAACAACATCAGCACCCATCTTTGTAAACCCGATACTGTTCGACCGTGCCACCCTGCTGTGAGATATATCACCGATGATGGCGATGCGAATGCCCGAAATTCGTCCTTTTTTTTCCCTTACCGTCATCAAATCGAGAAGAGATTG
>DNGT01000039.1 GCA_003486165.1 Desulfobacteraceae bacterium | reverse complement strand
CCTAAAGGACGTGGCTCGCAGGGAGCAATCCGGTCAATATAAAAACAATATCTATTTATGAAATATTTCGGCATGGTCTGTTCTTTCTAACGATCCCTAAACCACTCAAAAAGTACACGCTTTTTAAAAAAGATTATCCATTCCGCTCTTCGAGCCGGAGGCTGATGTATAAGTCTTTACAATAAAAATTCACCGACTCTTCAAATGACTACAATGGCGAAACAGCCCTTGTCAAGCCAAAGCGGCGCATCGTTTTGATATGTTGGATGTTTAATATTTTCTTGACACGCAGCCCCTTTGGCCATACGTTGACATCTCAAAAATGAGGTTTTTATACGATAGTAGCATACTGATAATTTTATTATAAACAGTTTTAACATTTAGAGGTTGTCCTGAAACATTCTCCGACATCGAAAAACCATAGAAAGGATAAATCGTTCACCTTCCGGGAAATGATGGAAATTATTCTTGAGGAGAACCGGTGCCTGATGAAAAATATCACCGAGAAGGCTGCCAAGGATTTTATCCAAAGAATCCNNCTGCGATGTTTTTGCATGCGATTGATGCATTTGGGATACAGCGTTTATTTTTGCGGCGAAACCGTTACGCCCGCCATTACTGGTAACGATCTGCTCATCGTTTTAAGCGGATCCGGGGAAACCCCGTCGACCCTCGAAGCGGTAAGGCTTGCCAAACAATACGAGGCTGAAACATACGGTATTTTAGGGAATATTGAATCCAGAATCGGTTCACTGGTGGATCATAGCATCCACCTTCCCGGAACCACCAAACTGTGCCGTGAGGGAGAGCCGGAATCAGCTCAAATGGCCGGCTCCCTGTTTGAACAATCTGCCTTCCTTTTTTTGGAAGCAATGGTATTAAAGATATATCAAACCCGAAAAAAGGATGTTGGAAGCGTTTCATCCAGACATGCGGTGATCGAATAAAGGAGGAAATATGAAACCAATCCTGCAATTGGCTTTAGATTTTGTAGATTTGAAACGGGCGCTCAAAAGCGCCAAGGCTGGGATTTCCGGTGGCGTTGACTGGCTTGAAGCCGGAACACCGCTCATCAAGAGTGAAGGTCTACATGCTGTCAGGGAACTCAGGAAACTTTTTCCTGAAAGTACCATCGTTGCAGATATGAAAATTATGGATGCCGGCAGAACCGAAGTCGAAACTGCAGCCAAAGCAGGTGCCAATATCGTCGATGTGCTTGGTGCATCCAGTGACGCTACTATCCGGGAATGCATTCAGGCCGGAAAAAACTATGGCGCAAAGATTGTGGTGGATATGATCGCAGTGGACGATGTTCTGTCCAGAGCAAAGCAGGTCGAGGACTTTGGGGCTGATTATGTATCGGTACATTGCGCCATTGACGAACAGATGGAAGGTAAAGATCCTTTTGACGTTTTACGCCAGGTCAGCGAAGCATTGTCCATTCCGGTGGCGGTGGCCGGAGGTATAAATTCCGAAACCGCTGCCAGGGCGGTGGAGGCCGGTGCAGCCATCGTTATTGTGGGGGGTGCCATTACCAAAGCCATGGATCCTGAACAGGCAGCCCGTGAAATCCGCCAGGGGCTCGATACCGGAAAAAGCATCAGCACCACCCTTTTTAAACGAAAAGGTGAAGCCCAGATTCGGGAAATTCTGGAAATGGTATCGTCAGCAAACCTTTCGGACGCCCTGCATCGGGGGGGAGTTTTGCAGGGGATTCGACCGCTTTTTCCAGGTATACGAATGATAGGACAAGCGGTTACGGTTAGAACATATCCCGGGGACTGGGCCAAACCAGTTCAGGCCATTGACGTGGCCCAACCGGGTGAGATCATTGTTATCGACGCCGGTGGGGCTGGCCCCGCCCTCTGGGGAGAACTGGCAACGCATTCAGCGGTTCAAAGAAATCTGGGCGGTGTTGTTATTGACGGCGCCCTGAGAGACAGCCCTGAAATTATGGCAATGAAATTCCCGGCGTTCAGCAGACTGGTGATGCCCAATGCCGGTGAACCCAAGGGGTTTGGAGAGATTGGCGTCCCCGTAACGGTGGGCAATAAGCGCGTAGAACCCGGGGACTGGCTGCTGGGCGACGACGACGGGGTAGTCGTGCTGCCGAAATCCATCGCCGTAGAGTATGCCAACCGGAGCATGGATGTACTTGAGAGAGAAAACCGCATACGAGAAGAAATTAAAGAGGGAAGCACCCTGAGCAAGGTGACGGAACTCCTTCGGTGGGAAAAGAAATACGGATGATACAGCTAATCAGAGGATTTAAGGATATTCTTCCCGGAGAAGTGGAACTCTGGGAGCAGGTCGAGAATACCGCCAGGTCTCTTCTTGAAGATTTCGGATTCAAAGAGATCCGCATCCCGATCATGGAGCATACGGAACTGTTTGCCAGGAGCATTGGTGAAGATACCGATATCGTTGAAAAAGAGATGTATACCTTCCCGGATAGAAAGGGAAATCTGATCACCCTTCGGCCCGAAGCCACCGCATCGGTCTGTCGCTCCTATATCCAGCACAAAATGTATACAACAGATCCGGTCCGGAAATTTTACACCATCGGTCCTATGTTTCGTCGAGAGAGGCCTCAAAAAGGGAGATACCGGCAGTTCTACCAGATCAATGCTGAAATTTTTGGTGTGGATTCACCCCTGGTTGATGTTGAGCTGATTTTTATCCTGGTAACCCTATTTTCAAAACTGTCTGTTTCCGATGTGAATGCCCATATCAATTCACTGGGGTGCCCTGAATGCCGCCCAATGTTCAAGACAGCACTTTCAGATTTTTTAACATCTTTAAATGAAAATCTCTGTTCAGACTGTGTCCGGCGAAAAGACCGGAATCCTTTGCGTGTGCTCGACTGCAAGGTACCTTCCTGCCGAGCGGCCATGAAGGACGCACCGTCTATTCTGGATTATTTGTGTCCGGCTTGCTATCAACACTTTGAAACCACCAAAACGGCCCTTTCAGCCCTAAACGTTCCATTTGTGGTGGACAAAGGTCTGGTTAGAGGTCTGGATTATTATACGCGAACAACCTTTGAGATTCAAACCCATGTATTGGGCGCACAAAATGCCATTGCAGGGGGCGGTCGGTATGATGGTTTGATCAAGGCACTGGGAGGACCCGATATTCCGGCAACAGGTTTTGCCATCGGGTTGGATAGATTAACGGAAATTGCCAGCGCCAATAGCGCCGATCTCGTTAAAACCCCTGACCTTTTTATCGCTGCTCTGGGCGAAAAAAGCCGTTCTTTGGCATTTGAATGGAATTGTGCACTCTGCCTTGAAGGCGTCAAATCTGAAATGGAATTTGGCGATAAAAGTTTAAAGAGCCAGATGAAGCAAGCCCATCGACTGGGGGCAAAACATGTCTTGATCGTTGGGGATAACGAGATTAAAGAAGGCAAGGTAATTTTACGTGACATGGAGACAAAAGATCAAGTGTCTATCCCCATTGAAAATATTGTTGAGAATATCAAACTTAAACTGAGCGTTTCAAATATTAAAAGGGGATAAAATATTTTTTTAATGAATTATTTTGATTTATATTTTTAAATTTGAAACCCTCCGGGATTGCCGATCTTACCGCATCTACAGCGTCAGATACCGTCCCGCATAGTTGACTATAGCGAAACGGCATCTTCCTTGTATATGTGGCAACCTCGGCAATCGCTCAATTTAAGTTGAAGCGAAGATTTTGTGATTTAAACCTGAATTTTGCATGAGTTGGAGGCTTTCATATGCAAGGCACTTAAGGACGAAGCCATAGTGAACTATTGCGAGCCCTTAATAACGCAGTAGATGAAAGCCTCAGGCTCTTACAAACTTTAGTTTAGAAAGGAGTTAGTCAATTGTCAGACAAGCTTGGAAATATGAGAAGGACCCATACCTGCTGCGAACTCGGTGCCGACGATGTCGGCACTGAAGTGGTGTTGATGGGGTGGGTGCAACGACGGAGGGATCACGGTGGGGTGATCTTTGTTGACCTGAGAGACAGAGAAGGAATCACGCAGGTTGTTTTCAACCCCGAGGTCAGCCCCAAGGTTCACGAAAANNCGCAGTGAATACGTCATCGGCATAAGCGGAAAAGTGGAAAAAAGACTGGAAGGGATGACCAACCCCAAATTGAAAACCGGTGAGATTGAGGTTTTTGTCACGGAACTCAAAATATTCAATGCCGCAGAAACACCGCCGTTTATCATCGAAGACAATGTGGATGTTTCGGAAAATATCCGGTTAAAGTTCCGCCATATCGATCTCAGACGAACGCTTTTTCAAAATAACATTATAAACCGGCACAAGGCTGCCGCCTCTGTGAGGCAATACCTGAACAACAGAGGATTTATCGACATTGAAACACCGGTGCTGACCCGCAGCACTCCGGAAGGCGCGAGGGACTATCTGGTGCCCAGCCGAGTGAACCCGGGTCTTTTTTACGCACTTCCCCAGTCACCCCAGATTTTCAAACAGCTTTTAATGATTTCCGGGTTTGACCGCTACTACCAGATCGTGAAATGTTTCAGAGACGAAGACCTCAGGGCGGACCGCCAGCCGGAGTTCACTCAGATCGACATGGAAATGTCTTTTGTCGGGGAAGACGATGTCATGGATGTTACGGAAGGACTCATGACCAATCTTTTCAGGGACGTTCTGAACATCGATCTTAAGACCCCTTTCCCGCGCCTTTCTTATGAAGATGCCGTGAGCCGTTTCGGGTTGGACAAACCGGATATTCGGTTCAATCTGGAACTTGTAAACATTTCAGATATTGTGGAAAATTCGAAGTTCAAAGTCTTTGCCGATGTCGTTAAAAACGGCGGCATTGTCAAGGTATTGAATGCCAAAGGCTGCATCAGTTTTACACGAAAAGAGATTGATGATCTGACCGAGCTTGTCGCCGTCTACAGAGCAAAAGGACTGGCATGGATCAAGGTGCATGAAGATTCATGGCAATCTCCCATTGCAAAATTCTTTACCGAAGATGAGAAAAAGGCACTGACACAGCGCATCGATATGGAGCCTGGCGATCTTGTATTTTTTGTTGCCGATCAGGCCAAAGTCACCAACGAGGCTCTGGGAAGTCTTCGCAACTTTCTCGGTAAAAAACTTGGGTTGGTCCAGGAGAACACCTTCAGTTTTGTGTGGGTGACCCGGTTTCCATTACTGGAATACGATGAAAATGAAAAGCGGTACCAGGCCCTTCATCATCCGTTCACAGCCCCTCTTGAAGAAGATTATGATCTGCTGGAGAAAAATCCGCTTTCCATCAGATCTCGGGCGTATGATCTGGTGCTAAACGGCTCGGAAATTGGCGGCGGTAGTATCCGTATCCACCAGAGAGAATTGCAGGAGCGAGTATTTGAAGCATTGGGTATGGATCGAAAAACCTATGAGGAAAAGTTTGGATTTTTGCTGTCGGCACTCGATTCCGGCGCACCGCCCCATGGGGGGATTGCATTCGGCTTCGATCGTCTGGTGATGATCCTTTGCGGGCAATCTTCAATACGGGACGTGATCCCCTTCCCGAAAACCCAGAAAGCGGCTTGTCTTTTGACAAATGCCCCTTCGGAAGCCGACAAGGCTCAGCTTGATGAGCTCTCACTGCGAATAAAGAATCTGTAGAATTTGAAATTGAAATTC
>DNGT01000057.1 GCA_003486165.1 Desulfobacteraceae bacterium | reverse complement strand
CCGAGGATTATTTTTTTGAGCATAACGCAGAGATCGGTCAAAAAGACCATTTATGGATGGACACTATCTGAATTCCCTGCAAGTCCAGATGACTTTTCCAATAATACGGATGCTGTTTATTTCATCACCCTGAAGATAAATCGAAGAATATTCTTTGTTATCACTGTGCAAAACCAGTTTGTTGGGATGTTTTTCCAGCCTTTTGACCATTATTGTATCATCAATACCAACAGCATATATCGCACCTGCCAATATGTCCTTTTGGGATTCATCGATAAGTACGGTATCTCCATCCTTTATTTCAGGTTCCATGCTGTTGCCAAAAATATCCATTAAGACCATCTTATTTACGCTTCCCTTGGTTGTCAGCCAGTCCTTTCGGAAGCCGTAATATCCTTTTATTTCAGATCCAATTTCAAAAGAACCTCCCCCCGCACTCAACCGGGCTTTAACCTTTGGAACATTTTTAAAAAGAGAATCGTTTGGATCAGGTTGTTTCATAAAGGTCGGCCCTGATCCGGTTTCAAGCCAGTCAGGGTTTAAACCAAAGGCTCGATACAGCTTCAATATCCATTTGTCCGGTATGGAATCTTTTTTCCGGGCCTGCGTGATCGCCGATCGGTTAATATTCAAAGCAGACGCCAATTCAGTTTGTGAAGCGATCCCGGTGGCTTGAAAAACGCGTTTTAAAAAGGATTCAAATCTAAAAGCGGCCATATTCATCCCCTGGCAATGAGACCTTTGCAAAACACTCCTTTTTGCCCGGTTTCTTTGTCAGGCTCAAATTTTAATCCTCGAAAACCTCAATGTATGCCTGTGGTTAAAATTTTCGCCGTCCTTGAACTCGAACAAAATCTATTTTTCAAAGGTCTCCCAATAATTGTTAAAATCAAAA
Source organism: Desulfobacteraceae bacterium (assembly GCA_003486165.1). Taxonomy (GTDB): domain Bacteria; phylum Desulfobacterota; class Desulfobacteria; order Desulfobacterales; family UBA11574; genus UBA11574. Next base: position 3,193 of record DNGT01000057.1, on the reverse strand, counting down.
TGTTTATTTTACTAAACACATATTTTTATATATTGCAACACTTTTTTTAAAAAAAATTCGCGTTTACGAAAAAAAATCATTTCCGATGCCGGGATGGTTTAACACCGGCATCGAAAAACGCTGTTTGGCGATTATTTCTGATTGCTTTTCCCGGCCAGTTCTTTCACCCGCAAAAGTCCGGGACTGTTATTAAGATACATGAGTGGAGAGGAATATCCGACAGCCATAAAATATTTTTCAAGATCATCAAAAAGAACCGGCCGGTCAGGCCACCGGTAATGTTTTTCGCGTTCCTTCAATTCTATCCATAACTTATTCGTCAAAGGTTTTTCTTTGAATACCGATGCCTTCGCCGGATCACAAAGAAACATCTCACAGATGATCGGCTTGATTCGCCACATGCACCCATGATCACCAAGATAAATGCACTTAAATCCATCATTGCGCTTTTTAAGCACCATCGCCAATGCGTTGATTTCCGTTTCGTTCGATACCAGCACGTTCACCACCACATCTCCGAAAAACGTTATGATGCTTTCACGGGAACAGCAGGCACTTAGGTTGCTTTGATAACATTTTTGGGTGCAGATGTTATCAAAATGCTCACCAAGAAATGCGTCCACTGTATCACGAAACAACAGATAATCAGAAATTTGTGATAAAAGCCGCTGTCTTTCCTGAACGGAAATCGTCCTCAGGTGACGATATACCATATTCAGCGTTTCCGCCTGTTCTTTTTGATATGAACTCATAACTATTATTTAAATCTCTAACTTTTCCTCTTTATTAAAATTTTGTGCACCACCAGTTAAAAATGGATATCAATTGAGCACAACAGCCTTCGCAGGAGTCAATAACCACCCCTAAAAGGGTCTTTATAAAAATTTATTCACCGCAGAGCCGCAGAGAGCGCAGAGTTTTTGGTTTTTTTTTGCTTTTCGCTGAAACGCCGAAAAGCAAAACGACTCAACCCTTCGGGTAATAAAATACCCGTATCGGCACCTTGCAACCAAAGAATTGATGTCTTTTGTCGTTTTCGCAGCGTAAGCTGCTTAGTGCTTNNAGTGCTTTTCCATTGCCGTCCTCTCAACGGCAATGGAAAAATTATTATTCTCTGCGTCCTCTGTGTCTTGAGCGAAGCGGGCGGTAAATATAAACTCACATACCTGCATAGCAAAGCTGGGACCTTCAGCTTAGCTGAAAGTTTAATAGATTTATTAAAATATAGCCTTTTATCATTGTTTTGTTGATTTGCCAATGCAGGAAGATGATTTGCTAGTTTTTATTGACCACTCCTGTATTAATGGGATAAAAGTCGAGGGTAGGAAAAAAATTGGACCATGATTTCCGGCATCCCGTTATGTCAAATGGTCATCACGATAAAGCCCCGTAAAGGACACATGAACAAACCCTTATCTCAACCATTGTTCAGGCACCCCGATCTGGTGGTGGCGCCCTGTAAATTGGGCCACGGCGTTTTCGCAACCCAACGTATTCCGGCCGATACAACACTGGAAGAATGTTATCACTTGCGCATTCGGAAGGAAGACTGTTCGGGTATTATAGACGACTACGTCTATAGAATATCGGAGGATGAGGATGGTTCGCAAGAATCATCCGATTGCTACTCTCTTCCACTGGGATGTGGAAGTATTTTTAATCACTCTGATGAACACAATACCGAATACTGGCACGATACAGAGCGGGATCTGATCGTTTTCTATACCATAAAAGATGTCTCTGCCGGTGAACAGCTGTTTATCAATTATGGCAAGGATTGGTGGGAGACACGTGATTGCACGCCTGAAAACGACAAATAAGGTCATATCTGGGTAATACAATAGTTTCCTCAAGATGAATGATCGATCCGGAGGTTGGATTTAACCAACTTCCATCACCCAGCATAAAAAATACGTAACCGCTTTTAAATTTTACATAATTATAGAAATTCGCCAGGTTGACTGGACGGATTATTTTTGATATTATTAGGTATCTTTTATCGATATCGGCTATGCCGTTTAAATTTTAGATAGGGTTGCCCGCCGCCGGCGGGCAACATTTGCTGTCCCCGAAGCTCCGGGAGACGGAATCTCCGCCACAATTCGATTCCGGCAGGCGAGATTTTCGCTTTTCTCCAACAAGCAGCGGGGAATTCAATTTTAAACCTTGAAAAAAACAGATATATGAGACTGTTCCTCAACGCCATACTTTTGATGGTAACCATGCTCGCATCCTATGTCGAGTATGGTTATTTCACTGCCGTTCCACCTAAACTGGGAAAGGTTGCGCCTTTCACTGTTCGGTCCCAAGGGTTTTTTACTTTTGACCAAGACAAGGCTCTTGGCGGCAGGCGCGATATGGCTCTTTCCCGGTATATCCCTTTGTACACCTATCTTCCGAGTAATGCCCAAAAAGTAAGAAAAAGAATGGAGGAGCTCACAAAAGAGATCTCATTCCTTCAAGAACAAAAACCTTTTACAGGGCATGAACTGGTAGACTATCTTCACGAAGCATTCGGATTAAAACTCGGTCTGAATGAAGCAGACAAATTTCTTCGCTACCCGAATATGACGAACCTTTTGAACGGCATCCTGACCGTTGAAAAAGGCATCATGCAAAATATCATCGTGGAAGACTCGAAGCCATTCAGAGATAAAATCACCGTTGAGGTGCTCTATCCTGACCCAAAGGGGATTGTGGCCCATCCAACCGATGAAATCCTTACCATAGAGCAGGCCCGCCTCGCACTGGAGGAAAAAGCCACCAAGTTGTTTTGGCAGGTAGATAAAGGCGTCCTGGATCCTGTTATAGGAATATTACAATCCGCCCTCCTGCCGACCCTGAAATATGACAACGTTGAAAACAACAGAAGGATTGAAGAGATCGTCAGGCGTTACCCCTCCAAAGTCATTCATTACCAGCCAGGGGATGTCCTCGTACCGTTTCGCAAAGTGCTCAATGAAGAAGATTTGTTGCTGATAGTATCTCATTTGGGGTTTGCCAACAAAAATCTTTATAACCTGATTCCCTTTGTAATTATTGTAACTCTGCTGATAATAGTATTCAATGACTTGTTTATTTTGAAAATTCTGGGTTCTGGACAGCGAAAAACAACCCATTTCCGTCCACTCCTCTCTCTATTGATCATCAGTGTTTTTCTTTTCAAGTCCTGCCTCTTGTTCACCCCCTTTCC
>DNGT01000407.1 GCA_003486165.1 Desulfobacteraceae bacterium | reverse complement strand
TCCCTCGAAAGCCTTCTTCCCGATCCGTCAGGAGAGCCGTTGTCCACGAGTACAACATCAAGGTTGCTGTAAGTCAGATCTCGAAAATCGCGGAGAAGCCTGCTGCAAAGATCGTAATTCATCCAGTTCAGGACGATTAAACACACCTTAGGCTTCCATGTCAAAGTGACGGCCTTTTCCATCTCTTTATTATTCTTAAAGCACATAGGGATAGCCAAACCCGTTCTTGGGCAGGGGGAGAGATCCAATCTGAAGGGGGTCTTCGCTTTGTTTCAAGCTTTCAATAAGGTCGCTATAAAGGGCTCCTCGATGGCGGCTGTTCAAGGCTGAATAGGTGTTACTGCTTACGCTTTCAATGCGCTTCTGTCGATCGGGATGCCACAGGAAGTCACGATGCCATTTATCAGAGAGATTCGATAGAACATGCTGTGGTTGATACTTCACCTCGGCCCCCAGATTATTCTTTCCGTCAGCTCCCACGACACAGAGAAAGTGGGCGGCATGATACGCTGAGAACTGAAGTTTCGTTGCCTCATATCGGAGAGGAGAGACAAAGACCTTAAAGCCGTCTTGAGACACTTGGCGATATTTTCTTATTGCCTTGAGGACTCCCTCTTGGTCCACGCGGGCTGGAGCTCCCTTTTCCCAGCCGTCGCACATGGGGTGAAAATAGACCCAGTGGGCACCAGCAGAACGAACTGCGTTACATATGCTAGCAAGATCTTCGGCGCGATCCTTCCAGGTGAGGACGCTGACACCGATCTCGAGTCTGCTGCTATCTTTTTCAATCTTTTTTCTAAGGGATTCCACTTGTCTAAGGGTCAGACCCGATCCTCCACACCTATCTTCCCCCCATGTGTACATGGATACGCGAACTACCGTTGAATTAGAAATAAGTGCATCTACCACCTGATGGTCATGGAGCAGACTGCCATTAGTGACGATGGCAACTTCTTGAAATCCGTGCTTGCGAGCTGCTGCCAGAATCTNNTAAAACAAGTTCTCTACAAACTCAAGATCCAAGTGTCTTTGAGACGAGCTCCTGATCATAGGACACTTGGCACATTTTCGGGTGCAGTACGTGGTAATATCCAGCTCGAGGGTCACTGGAAAAATTGATTCGCCCCTCAGGAAAGCCTCTAACCTTTTTGTGTGACCGGCTATTTTGAGTGCGGACGCGATTTCTAGCACCGAGTCACGGTCGTTTCTATGCAGATAGGTCATATCGATCTCCCCAGTGCGCAACAATCGGATGAAGAAAAAAATATAGTAAAGTTACGCATGCAATGACAGTTCTAATTCGGATACCGGCGAGTGAAATTAATTGTTTTTATGCAAAAATTGTGCAAAATTAAACGGTTATAATACAATAGCATTGATATCAATTGGTTATATAAATTATCAGATNNACCCCCGAAAAAGGATTTGCCCATTTGGAAAAACGATATCAAGATTTTTGAAACTCTGATATTTACATGTTATTGCAGGTATCGGCAATTTGGGTTATTCGTGTACCAGTATCTGGACTTTAAGATTGTTTATCAGGTGTTGTGATATCTGTGAAAATTTTAGGCTTGAAATCCCCGAGCGGCAGGGTTGAGGAGGCTCCGCGAGCTCACCTAAAGGTCTCGCTCGCCTCCCCAACATCTACCTCTCGGAATGGTAACAGATATCGGTAATTCTTTGACAATAAAAAAGGGCAGCCCTTTTAGACCGCCCCACCTGGAGGAGCTATGAAGATAAATTAACACGCCATTAATTTATTCCACCAAGTACTTAGATTTAAAGCAAAAAGCGTGCAAGATATTACAATTAATAGTGAAAAAGATGAATATATAAATTATTTCAATAAGTTAGAAATATAACCCATTTTCAGAATCCGATTGCATTAACAATATTTACCGCTAAAAGTGTCATTTTTTTGACTCAAAATAAGAATGGTCAAAATATCTATTATGAAAACGATGAGTTTTTTGTGATAAATTGCTCTGCAAGCGATATAAATAGCAAAAAGCAGGACCATCTCTGACTCTGCCAGTTTAAATGTTTTCAAATTATTTTGATGTTCTTGGTTTTAACCTCCTATCAAACCCGCTTCTTCGATCCTTGCCAGATCTTTTTTCAGGAATGTAAACATAATACGAGAACTAACGTCTATCAATGCCTAAGCGCCTTCCTACATTATCGGGCAATATGTGATTCCTGCAACTCTATTCCTTAAACCTTTTTCGTCCATATACCGCCAGGCCGACAAGCCCGGAGCCCAAAAGGATTAAGGTTCCAGGCTCTGGTACGGGGGCTCCGTTTCCCCCACCGGGAAAAACGCCTCCCGTGTTTCCACCACCAGGAAAAACGCCTCCCGTGTTTCCACCGCCAGGAAAAACGCCTCCGTTTCCATTTGCCCCTACGGGTCCGGATACAACAAATATTAATAACATTATACAAAACAACCCTAATAATTTCTTCATCATTTTCCTCCTTTTAAAAATGACAAGAATTCTTTTTACCTTTGTTAAATCAAGTTATTGAAACCTTTTAATTATTATTGCAAAAGTTGGGCCACAATAGCCTAATAAAACTTAATTTCCTATAAAGTTAGATACTTATATCGAAATGATAAAACAATTCATCTAAATATTGTGAAAATATTTACACACTTTTTCTGAAATATAGGTGTCAAATAAGCCGGAAAGTTATTGCAGAATTTTGCATGAAGGTTACTTGTCACTATTCTTTTTATAGCAGGTAGGAAGCCGACCGAAATCGGTCTTTTTGGGAAGATAAATACTTATTTCATGATTTAACGAAATATATTTTAGCTCGACTATAATTCAATCTTAAGTTTTTTTAAAAAAGTCCGATTATTTAATAGGATAGCAATATCAGACTATTGTATTATTTATTTCTGTGGCTTAATAAACTAACGACGAGAGAGTAAAATGGTTTCCCCAATCATCGGTGAGAGTCTGGTCATACAAAACGTCAAAAGTATGATCGGTAAAGTAGCTAGAACCGGAGAGAACATATTGATTTGTGGTGAGACAGGAGTTGGAAAAGACCTTGTTGCTCAAAACCTTTATCATCAATCAAACCGGGTAGGAAGGCCGTTCGTAAAGTTAAATTGTGCTTGTCTAACTGAAAGCTTATTTGAAATCGACATATCTTGCTTTGATAAACCAACAGCCAAGGAGACATCTCAACAAAAATGCCGGTTATTCGAAAAAATTGGCGGTGGAATCTTATACTTGGACAATATTGACCTGCTGTCTCCTTCTCATCAGCTAGAGATTCTTCCATTCTTAGAAAATGATGATCATCAAATCTTAGACTTACAAGCTCCTGGGTCAGTGGATGTTTGTATGATTTCATCAACTAACCAGGATCCTAAAAAAATGGTTAAAGAGGGAAAATTTAACGAACGCCTTTATTTTAGATTAAGCACAGTTCGGATAGATATAGAGCCTTTACGAAAACGACCTGAAGATATTCCTTTTTTGATTGAATATTATTATAAGAAATATGCTTCTAACAATAATAACCAAAAAATGATAACCAATGATAGAGTGACTATGGAAAAATTGTGTTCCTATCATTGGCCAGGAAATGTTAGAGAGCTTCAAAATATAATCAAAAGGATAGTATTTTTAGAAGGAAAAGGAAAAAGTATTTCTGATTTAATCGATACAGCAGAAGTTAATTATAATAGCTTTGATCATGAAAAAGCCGAAGAAATGATTTCGCAATCTAATAATTTTTCAAATTATTTTAAATTACATGAATCTGAGCTATCAACATTACCTTACAAAAAAGCAAGAAAAAAACTTGTGGGTATGGTTGAAAAAGAATTGATCTCAAATGTCTTAGAAGAAACTGGATGGAATCGTAGCAAAGCAAGTAAATTATTGGACCTCAGTTATAAAACATTATTATGGAAGATTCGGGAGTTGGATATTCAGCCTTCTGAACGATGGGAGAAATAAGTGTAAATCTTATTCTATTCTAAATAATGAAAGGATAGGTCTTCCCCCATTTAGTGGACACACCGTAGGTTTTAAAACGTTCAAAATCTTGTATTCACCATTAGGTATCCGCACTTTGCTCCTTTTTTAGATATGTAGATGGGAAACAGAATATCTTTGGTCGGATTTCAGATCGATCGCAGTGAGTACAACCTGAACAAAATAAAGGCTAAGCCGAAATTTTTAGGCTGTAGTATTAAGGAAAAAAGATGACGAAATTGCAGCAAATCGAACCCTGTTTGAATAGGGTGTCTCTACCGTCTTTGTCGCTTGGACAAAGAAATAATCGTCAATATATTTCAGATCTTCACTCATGGGTTCTCTTTCTGCTAATGGTGAGTCCTTTACCCAATAAGACCAGTCAAGGACTATCCACTCATTGTCAATTTCCCTCTGATAAGCTGTCCAAGCGTGCCCTCCTATGCTAGCTCCGTCTTGAATTACCACTATTCCGCCATAGGTCCTTAATCGCTCCGGGTCCACATCAGCGTGAAGAGCCAGGCTGTGAATTAAAAAAGCACCATCTTCACAATCACCTTGTTTACTTTCCACTGTCATAGTAGGCAAAGCCCAGAGTTCCGATCTATGGTATTGCTCAATATCACTAACATACTTTATATTATTTATTACCCATTGTTCTATTTTGTACATTTTAGCATCGTCAGTGTCCGAAGGACTCACGATGGTTGAAGCTAATGCTTGTAGTTTCGAATTTGGAAATTGCAGATAGCTTTCGTAATCAGCCCCACTGTCAGCGTCAATAGACACCGTATTATTGAGCTGTATTAACACTATCTTTGTTGCAACAATATTGTTAAGTATATTAAACAAATCATCAAATGGCGACTTTGCAGGAGATACTATATCCCATAATGTTGAAGGCTTGTCGGATTTTGGCAAGATAGGCGTAATGTCCGCTGCCCTTAAATCCCCTCTAATTGGTTCTATATCGGGAATATATAAATAAGATGTAGCAACTCCAACAGTTTCGATTCTCATTTTGGGGTCTCCTTTATCCAGACAAAAACACCAAGTTCATTACTTGAAACCAGAACTCGTTACACGCTCAAAATAGTTATCCTATCAGCAAGAAATGTGCCTCTTGTATACACACCAAAATATATTAATAGATATTAAATATTTAGATCATCTAAAAGGTCAAAGCAGCTATGCTGATTGATAAATAATATATGAAGTTGTGAAGTAAATTACATAGAATTTGTAAATTGTTTTACATAGCTATTAGATTCAATATGGTGTCGATAGGAGGGATATATTAAAGGACAGGAGAACTGAGCTTAATGCATGATACCGTGCTATTAAATTCAATTTCCGAAAACTGAGTATCTCTAACCGATATCACATTTGGAATATCTTGACATACGCACAAGCTGAAGACAATCCTTACTGATGACATACATCATCAAAACGGAATGAACAGATCCTGTGGCATTGTTAGAAAACTGTTTCGCGTTTGTTAAGATAGTTCAAAACTTGTTCAGGTGATGCTAAATCTCCCTTGCTTTGGTCTTTTTCTATTCTTTCTAATTCCTCTTAAATCAAATGTTCATAGCAGCAAACACAACCTGAAGTAGTAAGAAAGGCAGAACCAAATAGACCCTGCCTTTAACAATTATAGTTTATGTCGATTAATTATTTGTTATACCTCCGTCTAAACCAAATTATCCCGGTAAAACAACAAGAAATGAAAAAAAACATTGATGCTACTGTTAATAAGAGGCCAATCTTAAGAGCAATCCAACTTATACCCACAACAGGCAGTAGACTCAGTCGCACAATAGTTTTCAGGTGGTCATGCTTTGAAATGAAATCAGCAATAGGCGGTGAATACGTGTAGTAAGCTTTTACAAAACCTTTTCCCAATAAGTTGGTTAGCAGGACTTTATCCCGGAAATTACGCAGAATTTTCACATGTGGCTCAATCAATGAGCCATAGGCCGCAGTCGCTATAAAACAACCTATGTCATTTCTACCATCGCTATTAATATTGTATATTGGGAACTGATTAACAGGTATTCCTTCATTAAGAATTACTTCATTAGAATCGGCACTTTCTAATCCATTCGTATCAAACGCTCTTACGACAAAATAATAGGTTTTTGTTTCATCCAAATCATAAATGGTNNACCTTCCTCACGATAAAAAGACCTATAACCGGCTAAGTCTGGCTCATTATTTGGGGTCCATTGAAGCGTAATATCAATTGCATGCACAGTTGTTACTAAACAAAATGATAGAAAAATGAGAGATAGTATAAATTCCAATTTGTTGAGCATAGCGTATCGAGAAATTGTTTGCCAAAATTTTGGACATAAAATGTTCAGTTAATTTATTTTCAGAGAGAGTCATAAAGCAATTTTTATGCCTCGAATGGTCTACGTAAGAACAATACTTAAAAATCAACATATTATAAGGTTCTCGATCGCCTAAAAATTGGAATGTTTTCAGTATTCGTTATAAATTACCACAATTAATTGATATTTTTTTGTCACATAAAAAAATTTTTGATGATTGAATTAAAACGGAATCCTGTATAGAGGATAAAGCTGGATGTCCAGGTTTATTTTTTGAGATCGTTTAGAGGAATTTTCGTATTACTTGAATTGTTTTATTGAAGTGCAAGAGATTTGCTGATTGTTTTTGACTNNATTTTAAATTGCTTTAAAAAACTTTCGATCTTCATGAATGGTATGGACTAAAAACCAATCAGTTATAAATTCAAGAAATTCATCGATTGTTTTCAATCCGTTATCTAAATCCTCTGCATTCTGATTCAACTCTTTAAGGAGTTTTAAGTGAAGTTGATGATGACTCTTCACTCCTGAAAGACCACAAGAGGTTGCTATATTCTCTTCTGAAGTAAAATGAAAATCTGCATACTTGTGCAATTCAATTATCAGCTTTCTTTTATAATCATAATCATTTGTTTCCTTAAAGTTTTTTCCTATTCGATTTATAAGGCTTAAGAAATGGCGATGTTGCAAATCGACATATTCATTTCCGATTTCAAATTCCGATGCCCATTTTAATTTGCTAATGTCTTCCCATTTTAATTTCATAATATCCTCCTAAATTATTAGGTTAGTTAAGAGCTGGTATATCAGAAAACGAAATATCAACAAAGTGCCGATACATTGAAAATATCTTATAAAAATTGGACTTGTCAAAATTACAGATACCTTACCAGTATCTGGGCTCTAATATTGTTTAACAAGCGTTGTGATATCTGTAAAGATTTTAGAATTGAAAAACCTTCGATATATTGCAGTAAGTACAACCTTAAAAAATAAAAAAGACAGGGCCATTGCTGACCCTGCCCTAATAGCGAAGTTTCTTATTTATAATGACCCGCACATACATAATAGTCGTCATCAACTTTCAGAACATAGGTGGTTTTGTCTGAAACTTTTTCTTTTAAAACTTTAATATATTCTTTAATATACTCTTTACCTTCTTTATCTTTATGATTGATTAGATCCATCCCGGCTAATTTGGGTTTAAAGGGATGGGCTACCACGACTCCTCCACGCATTGCAAACACATAAATATTGCCCTTCACGAATTTTCCGTCTTTCTTATTGATTTCGCACAATGCACCCGTAAAGTCTTCTTTCATCATCTTCGCTGCTGCCTCAGATAAGGATATGCAGTCTGCTTTGTCGTCTGCAAAAGCATATCCTGTTAAATAGAATCCAATCACCACTATCAATGTAAAGATAATAGGTTTTCTCATGATTGATTCCTCCTTGCCTATAAAGCAATAGGGAGTCTTTAATGTTTTTGACTTTTGGACTTTAATTTAGCCTCCTAACAGAACATTGACACGTCCAGTCAGGAGTAAAGTATGCACAATTTTAGGGGTTTCTCCATGGAAAAACCTCCTGAATAGAGTTTAAAAGATCGAAGGAACAAAAAATTACATAGGAAAAAACATAATGAGAATGAATTTTCAGAACAGGAAGTCTTACAGAATGGAAAACAAATTGAGATAGAAGATAAATTTCAAAAGACAATCTATCATTATAAATTATTTCAAAACTTGAATTGTGTCAATAAAATAATAATGTTAAATAGTTATGCTACTTTGTGGCATCAAGTGGTGGGATGAGGGTTTTGCCAAATACAGATAACTTACCAATATTTGGGCTACAAAT
>DNGT01000409.1:214-2553 GCA_003486165.1 Desulfobacteraceae bacterium | reverse complement strand
TTTGAGGATGAATTCGTCGATCAGCTGAAATCCTTGGGAACGGATGCGGTTCCAAGTTACAGCTTAATTCCATCTGAAGAAATGATAGATAGACCCACGGTTGAATCAAAAATGAAAGAAGTGGGAGCAGATGGTGTTATCGTTACGACCCTGGTTGATAAAAAAACGCAAAAGGTACAGAGTTCGACTTATTATGCTGATAGGGGATGGTATGGACATTATAGCTATAGATATTCTAATCCTCAGGTTGTTCGCCATCGAACCACTTCCTATGAATACGAAGTTTTCAACCTTGAAACCAATTTGTATGAAATCCAAAATCAGAAGATGATCTGGTCTAGTTTGTCAGATACCCAGATACCTTATGCCCAGCCGGGTTCATTCAGTGAGGGAGCGGTGAACACGGCGATAAAAGAATTAATTCAAAATATTGTTAAACGACTGTCTGAAAGTCAGTTGATATAANNAATTTGGCGGGTTGTTTACCAAATAGTTTTTCGCTGGCTCTAATACGCTTCCGAAGTGATATTTCTACGGGCAACAACCCGTTGAGTTATGATTTTCTCAAAATGAACACTGCCGAATAAGATTATACGGGAATTGCCTCTTGACCTGCACNNCAGTTGATTGGGTATGATTATTTAAATAATTATTTTAATATCTTAAAAACTATTTGCGCATATTGAATGGCAGCCATTTTATGATCATGGCATAGCAATTGCTTAGGTAAACGTTAAATTTGGCAGCCTGTTCTTAACTTTAGACCGTTATCCGGATAGCAACTGTTTGGGCTCTTGGAATAAAATTTTAAATAAGGATGTTCATCCGGGTTGTGATTGAGATGACACAATAAGGGAGTCGACGTTAGTATGGAAAAGGGAATAGTTGTCCTTGATGCAAATAAAAAACAATGTCAGGGGATATGCTCGTTTCTCGATGAGCTCAATTATCGGGCGACTCCCATGCATTCGGTTAAAGATCTGTCTGAATTCATACAAGAAGGCCAATGCGGATTGCTCATTTTAGACCTTGATACCATAGAAGTGGATAAGACTTTATTTCGAAAGCTAAAAAGAACGAAACCATCTCTATGCATCGTGGGGCTATCCAGCCGCTCTTTCCATCCCGAATTAGAAGAGGCGATGAGCAGCCACATCTACGCGTGTCTCGGCAAGCCCCTCGACGAGGAGGAGCTGTTGTATTGGGTTAAAAGCTTGTATTAGATTGGTCTGGCCAACCGAGCCAATTTTAAACCGGCAATATGGATTTTCTTTACGCCATTGTTACGTTATTAAGTCTTATAATTGAATTTAATTTGTTGGCATGCTTAACCATTTATGTCCCTATCGTCTAGTCAGGCCCAGGATATCCCGCCCTCAGTGGGAAGACAGAGGTTCAAATCCTCTTGGGGACGCCACATTGAGTGGGTATAAACCGCAAAAAAGGCGAAACCTGTGCTTCCCTGGATATATTTAGATGATTCATGGGTTCTGTGAAGACCGAAATTTCGGGCATTCATTAATGGGAGATATTGAAAAATCATGAATGGGAAAAATCATTTAGTATTTTTTGAACCTTTTCAAAAACTTAAAATTACGATGGCAGATTGTATTCTGAAAATGGCTGATTTGGATGTTCTAAAAAATTCCTGGAATTTTTTTAAATCGGTGAAGCTGTCTGTTGTCCTGTTACTGTCAATTGCAGCCACCTCTGTTATAGGGACGCTTATTCCCCAAAACCAAAGCCCTGAAAACTATCTAAAAGCGTTCGGTGAGACCATTTATCGAATCTTTGATGTTTTTGACCTTTTTGATATGTATCATTCCTGGTGGTTTCAGCTTTTGATTATTGGATTGACCATTAATATAATTGTCTGTTCCATAGACCGATTGTCTGCCACCTGGAAGATCATATTTGTAAAAATTCCGCCATTTAATATTTCAAGATTTAAAAAACTTTCCGATAAAGAAGAGTTTATCGACGAACGCACACCCAAACAGCTTCAAAAGACTTATGAAACCATTATCTCCAAGTCTTTTGGATATTACAGGGTCGAAGACGTCNNGGTTCATTTTTCGGTTTTGACGGGTATGTCAATATCCCGGAAGGGGAGGCGGTAAGCAGCATCAGGTTAAGAAATACAGGGCAGATTCAGAATCTGGGTTTTAACATTCGCTGCGACGACTTTAATTTAAGTTTTTACGATTCGGGTGCTCCAAAAGAGTTCCGTTCAAAGCTTTCGATTCTTGAAACCGGAAAACCTGTTTTGCAAAAGGATATCATCGTAAATGATCCCCTTCAATATAAGGGGATCAATTTTTTCCAGTCCAGCTATGGTC
>DNGT01000409.1:0-147 GCA_003486165.1 Desulfobacteraceae bacterium | reverse complement strand
CATTTTTTCCATAGCCGGATACAACCAGCGTTACTATACCGGTCTTCAAGTGACCAGTGACCCTGGTGTCTGGGTTGTTTACGCAGGCTTTATAATGATGATCATCGGGTGTTTCATAACCTTTTTCATGTCCCATCAGCGTCTTTG
>DNGT01000190.1 GCA_003486165.1 Desulfobacteraceae bacterium | reverse complement strand
TTTAAATACCAGCGACCTTAATCGGTTCAAATTCATTTTATCCGTGTCCGGGCCGAATTTTTGTTTGGGTGTTTCAATAATTTTAGGAACATCCTCAAAACGCATGTCGTTCATCAACAATTCAAAGGCCTTGATTCCGATATATCCTTTACCAATGTGCTCGTGTCGATCCACCCGAGAGCCCAATTTTTTTTTTGAATCATTTAAATGGATAACATATAGGTTTTCAAGGCCTATGATTGCATCGAACGCATCCGTAGCCTTGTGGTAGGACTCTGGTGTACGAATATCATAACCCGCTGCAAACACATGGGAGGTATCCAGGCAAATCCCAACCCGGTTTTGGTTTTCAATTTTTTCCATAATCGATGCCAGTTCTTCAAAGGTGTGTCCCAGTCCGGAACCCTGACCGGCTGTGGTTTCAAGAAGAAGTCGGATTTGTATATCAGGGGTTTGAGAGAATATTTCATTGATACTGAGGGCAATTTTTTCAATTCCCTTGTCTCTTCCTTTCCCCAAATGAGCACCCGGATGAAGAATAACAAATGGAATATCCAGCATGGATGATCGTATCAACTCCTGCTTAAGTGCATTACACGACATGGCATGTTTTTTTCTTTCAGGCGTTGCTAAATTGATTAGATAAGACGTGTGTGACGCAATTGAGGTGATACCCGTCTGTTCTCTTGCCTGGTCAAACCGATTAATCTCTTCCTGGGTCAATGTTCGTTCCTTCCAGGTGATGGTGTTTTTTGTAAATATCTGAAGGGCATTACATCCGTATGTTTCGGACTCATAGAGCGCATGGTGCAATCCTCTTGCAATTGAAAAATGGGCGCCGAGAAGGGGTGAAGCCTTACTATTTTTCATGGTACGCTCTGCTTTTTTCATTTGGAATCTAATTTGACCGCTAAAGAGAACTCTGTGTGTTCAAAAAATATTCCTTGCATTAACAACAGACATACGATTTATTACAAAATTGTAAATTTTACTTTAAGGAGATATCAGGACAAGATGAAACGCATCGAAGACATCACATTGCTGTATGAAATCAGCGAAGCACTCAATAAACACCTGGATCTTAAAAAGTCTTTATATCAGGTTTTGGAAATTCTTTCCAATTCCATGAACATGGTGCGCGGCACCGTAACCATTTTGCACCCTTTACGCAACGAAATCCACATCGAAGTGGCCCACGGTCTTTCTCGAAGTGCGGTGGAACGAGTAAAATACAAGCTGGGGGAAGGAATTACCGGACGGGTGATTGAAACCGGCAAAGCCATTACCATCCCCAAAATCAGCGATGAACCGCTATTTCTGAACAGAACCGCTTCTCGAAAGGCCGTTAAGGATGAAGAACTCTCTTTTATTTGCGTTCCGATAAAAAAGGGGAACCAGATTATCGGTTCACTCAGTGTCGATAAGCCGTATGACCCTTCATATGACTTGAATGACGGTGAAAAACTGTTGTCCGTAATTGCTACCATGGTCGCCAGGCATGTGATCAACCTGGAAACCATCCGCCTTGAAAAAAAGCGGCTCAGTGAAGAGAATATCCGGTTGAAAAATGAGCTTGAGAATAAATACCACATAACGAATATCATCGGCAACAGCAACAAAATGAGAGAAGTCTTTCAGATGGTTTCTCAGGTGTCAAAGAGCACGGCCACGGTTCTAATTCGAGGTGAAAGCGGTACCGGAAAAGAACTTGTGGCCAATTCCATCCACTATAACAGCCTCAGGGCTAAAGGCAGATTTGTAAAAGTCAATTGCGCAGCCCTTCCCTCAAATCTGATTGAGAGTGAACTCTTCGGGCATGAAAAAGGTTCGTTTACAGGGGCCATCAGTCAAAATATCGGCAAATTCGAGATGGCCAACAAGGGNNCCATCTTCCTTGACGAAATCGGATCGGTGGGACTTACTGTTCAAATTAAACTCCTGCGGGTCTTGCAGGAAAGGGAGTTTGAGCGCGTCGGCGGACATCAAACCATCAAAACGGATGTGCGCATTATTGCCGCAACCAATAAGAACCTCGAACAGGCCGTTAAGGATGAAAGTTTCAGAGGCGATCTGTATTACCGTCTCAATGTTTTTCCCATCTATATGCCGCCTTTAAGAGAACGCAAGACCGATATTCTGCTTTTGGCCGACCATTTTCTCGAAAAATACGCCGCAGAAAACCATAAAGATATTCGTCGATTTTCAACCCCTGCCATCGATATGCTCATGCAGTACCACTGGCCGGGAAACGTCAGGGAGCTCGAAAACTGTATCGAACGGGCCGTATTATTGTGCGAGGAAGGCGTCATTCACAGCTATCACCTTCCGCCCACCCTTCAGACGGGGATGGAAACCGGTACGCTGCCGTCCCTTTCTCTTGATGATGCCGTGGAAAATCTCGAAAAGGACATGATCATCGACGCCCTTAAGAATACGCGGGGTAATACAACCCTAGCCGCCGGCATTCTGAAAACAACGGTAAGAAAATTCGCTTACAAGGCCCAAAAGTACGGGGTTGATTATCGTCATTACCGTTGAGATCATGTCAGACCCACATGGTCCAAGTGACCGGACCTATATGGCATCTTCTCCTTTTTCTCCGGTACGCACCCGAATCACCTCTTCCATGGGCAGAATAAAGAGTTTGCCGTCTCCAATTTTCCCCGTAAAAGCGGCCTTTTGTATGGTCTCCATCACCTGTTTGACTCTGTCAGACTGAACGACAATCTCGATCTTAATTTTTGGGATAAAATCTACTACATACTCGGCGCCCCGGTAAATTTCCCTATGGCCTTTCTGACGGCCGTATCCTTTGACTTCGGAAATCGTCATCCCCTGAATCCCGATTTTATTGAGGGCCTCTTTGACATCATCCAGTTTGAACGGCTTGATGATGGCTTCGATCTTTTTCATATTTTCACTCCTTTCAATGATCAGTCGATCTCAAACGCTCTTTCTCCATGTATGGTGTTGTCCAGTCCAATAATTTCATTCTCCTCATCCACTCTCAACCCACCGGTGATGA
>DNGT01000313.1 GCA_003486165.1 Desulfobacteraceae bacterium | reverse complement strand
TTACATCGGGAAGTGGATAACCGCCGATGCAACATTTGGCCAAATCCCGGCAGATGTTACTCATATCCGATTTACAAGCGGGAGGATGCAGCAACAGCTCGATATTATGAATGTTATAGGAAAAGTAAAATTAAATATTCTAACTTTTCAATAAAAAATGATAGAACTTATAGATTTAACTAAAAAATACAATGATTTTCCAGCCGTGAACGGTCTGAACCTTGTGGTGAAAACAGGTGAAATATTCGGATTCATCGGTCCTAACGGTGCCGGGAAGACCACCACGATAAATATGATGGGCGGAGTACTTGCTCCAACCTCGGGTGCTGTGATGATTTGCGGTATAAATATGCAAGATCATCCCAAAAAAGCCAAGAGTAAAATCGGTTATATTCCTGATAGGCCATATCTTTATGAAAAGCTTACAGGTATTGAGTTTCTAAAATTTATCGGCGATCTGTATGGTGTTGATGAAAATACCTTTTTAAACAGGTCTCGAGAGAAATTACGGTTGTTTTCCCTTTCTGAGTGGGCAGACGATCTTATTGAGTCCTATTCTCACGGTATGAAGCAAAGACTCGTAATGGCGGCAGCTCTTTTACATGATCCTGAAGTGATCATTATCGATGAGCCCATGGTAGGGCTCGATCCATTGGTGATCAATATGGTTAAGTCGCTTTTTCAGCATCTTGCAAAGGAAGGTGTTACTATTTTCATGTCGACCCATACACTGAAAGTGGCTGAAGATATTTGTGACCGCATCGGTATCATCCATAAAGGGTCACTTGTTGCAACGGGAACTGCAGAAGATTTAAAGCGCGATATTCTGAACAAAGAGGCCGATCTTGAAGAGATATTCATCGAATTGACTAGAGAATGAAAGACGTCATCACCTTATTGAAGCCAAGATTTTTATCCTTTAAAAACAAGGGTATTTTTAAAAACGATTCGGGCAGGGGATATAAGCTCACATTGTTCGGATTCATTGGTATATTTTTTTGGGGAGGAATATTCGTTGTTTCATTGCAAGTTATCGGTTACTTCAAAGAGATTGAAGGATTTGGTGATATTCTTGCCTATAAACTGCTCTCCATGATTCTTCTCACATTTTTTTCACTCCTTATATTCAGTAACATCCTGACATCACTTTCCAAGCTCTATCTCAGCAGAGATCTTTCTCTTTTGAATTCCATGCCTGTCCCGAGTTATAAGATTTTTATTGCAAGGTGGATGGAAAGCACATTAGATAGTTCTTGGATGGTCATTGTCTATACATTTCCAGTCNNGGCATAAGCGTTATTCTAATTATGATTGTTGTTAATTTTGTGCCGGCGAACCGCATCAGAAACATCTTTATTTTCATCGGCCTTTGCTTTTTTATAATTCTTTTTTTTGCATTTCGTTTTTTGCGACCCGAACGCCTTGTTGATCCTGAAGCTTTTTCAAGCGTGCTTTTCTATCTCAAGTCTTTAAAGACTCCGGCACCTTCATATCTTCCGAGCACATGGGCTTTTGACAGCATAAAGGCAACACTTTCAGGACATACCATGCAAGGACTGTTTCACACGATGCTCTCCTTGAGCTGGGCAGGGGTAATGGTATTTTCAGCGATCATTATTTCAAATGCGTATTATTTCAAGGGGCTTTCAAAGACCCAAACAGCCCAAGTTCGGCTTTTTAAGTACAAATATTCAGGCCACCGTTTTTCAAGATTTTTGTCACGTCCTTGCAAGGCTTTTCTGTTAAAGGAGATACGGACTTTTTTCAGAGATCAAACACAGTGGTCCCAGCTCTTTCTAATTGGTGCGCTGGTTATCATATATGTCTACAACTTCAATGCCCTTCCTCTGGAAAAGGCTCCGATAAAGACCATTTACCTCCAAAACCTTCTATCTTTTTTAAACATCGGCCTTGCTGGTTTTGTTCTTATTACCATTACGGCCCGATTTGCATATCCTGCGGTCAGCAGCGAAAGGGATGCTTTCTGGTTGGTAAAATCGGTTCCCATAGATCTGAGACACTATCTCTGGATAAAATTCTTCGTCTATTTTATACCTTTGCTCGTTTTGACTGAAATTCTGATCTTCGCAACAAATATATTGCTTAAAGTAACGCCTTTTATGATGGTACTTTCATTGATTGATGTATGTTTGATGGTTCCGGGAGTTGTATCAATGGGGATCGGTTTTGGCGCGGCGTATCCTGATTTTAAATCGGAAAATCCAGCCCAAACAGTTACCAGTTTTGGGGGGCTTCTGTTTATGATGGTGTGTGCAGGATATGTAGGCGCTGTTATCNNTGACTGTTTTTGAATGGGTGTGGATTTTTGGATCGTTTATCCTGGTTTTTTCCCTCAGCATTGCTGCGGTGATGGTGCCCATGAAATTCGGAGAAAAGAGGTTGCTAAAAATATCGATCTAAAGAGGTAATGAATTTATACATAAAAACATTGTAAAAACCAAATTGTGTTTTATTATATTGATGGTTTCAAAACTTGGGTTGTTACCCAAAGGAAAATTTCTAACTTAATTACTCAAGTTTCGCCCCACAATATAGATAAAAAGCCTTTGATGTCGCTGGCCAAAAGAAATTTTTTAAGGTAAAATGTGTCTTTGGCGTATTATCGTACGGCGCTAAAATAAAAAGTTTTATATTAAAAATCAGATGGATATCTGTATGTTACGTTTTCTTGGCGCCTTAAATGGGTTCACGAGGCTTTTTTCTATCTTACCAATGCATCTGTATGATTTTACCTTAAAAAAGTTTCCGGTCTGCTAAATTTTATTGGCATTGCTGAAAATTGAGGATATGAAACTTGAGTTACTCAAAAAGAGAAATATTTCGAATTTGACAAAATTTTATGGATTTAAGTTATAGGAGAAAGAATGGCTGAAACCGACAAAGATGATCTTATCAGCATTATTGATGAAGATGAAAAAGATGCAGTAATTCCAGATACACTCCCTCTGATTTCCGTTCGGGACATTGTGATTTTTACTGACATGCTCCTTCCGCTCTTTATCGGCCGTGAAAAATCGGTGCGTGCTGTTGAGGAGGCCGTGGAAAAAGACGGATTTTTGTTTTTAACCGCGCAAAAAGATCCAAATATCGAAAATCCAAACCCTGATCAAATATTTACGGTTGGTACTGTGAGCAAGATCCTGAGAATGCTAAAACTTCCTGATGGGCGCGTCAAAGCTCTTGTGCAGGGTATCGAAAAGGCCAGGATTGTTAAATACGTTTCAAAAAGATCCACATATCGTGTAAAAATTGAAAGGATTCCCGATCCGCCGGTTGAAGAGATCAATTTGGAAATGGAAGCGTTAATGCGGAATGTTATCGAACACTCCGAAAAGATATTGGCGCTGCGCGGGGAAATGAACAACGATGTCGGTGTTATTCTAGAAAGTGTGAATGATCCTGGGAAACTAGCAGATCTTGTGGCTTCAAATCTGAAGTTAAAAATTGATGAATCCCAGATTTTGCTCGAACTGATTGATCCTGTTGAGCGTCTTAAAAAAGTTAATGAGTTACTTTCTCGAGAAGTGGAATTGTCCTCCATGCAGGCTAAAATCCAGTCTGATGTTAAAGATGAAATTTCAAAAAGTCAAAGAGACTATTTTTTAAGGGAACAGGTCCGGGTCATCCACAAGGAACTCGGTGAAGACGATGGAAAAATAAANNCAGTTGAAACGTCTGGATCAAATGCATCCTGACTCTGCAGAAGCTTCTGTTGTTCGCACATATCTGGATTGGCTGGTTGAATTGCCATGGAGTAAAACCACCAAAGACATTATTGATATCAAGAATGCAAAAACGGTTCTGGATGAAGACCATTCTGGTCTAGAGCATGTAAAAAATCGTATTCTTGAATACCTGAGTGTGCGCAAACTTAACCCTAAAATGAAGGGTCCGATTTTATGCTTCGTGGGCCCACCCGGCGTTGGGAAGACATCCCTTGGTCAAGCCATAGCACGCGCGGTGAAACGAAAATTTGTTCGAATTTCTCTCGGTGGCATACGGGATGAAGCTGAAATCAGAGGCCACCGTCGTACCTATATAGGTGCTTTGCCGGGACGAATTCTTCAGGGTCTCAAACAGAGCGGTGCAAACAATCCTGTTTTCATGATGGATGAGATTGACAAGCTTGGTTCCGACTTTAGAGGTGATCCTTCCTCAGCGCTTTTAGAGGCTTTGGATCCTGAACAGAACTCGTCGTTTAGCGACCACTACCTTAATATACCCTTTGATCTTTCCAAGGT
>DNGT01000379.1 GCA_003486165.1 Desulfobacteraceae bacterium | reverse complement strand
GATTTCGATAAGCTCCTGTTTCATATCCATTCTGCTCCATTTTCATTTCTTGGAAATTCGACAATTGTTTTAAATTAATAACCTTTTAATAGCTTCTGAGTTATGCCAGTTCTATGGAATGATGGAATACTGGAATAATGGAACATTGGGTTTTGGGATGATGGTAAAATTCATTTTAACAAAATTGATAATATCCTTTATAACATCAATATTCCAGTATTCCACTGTTCCAATTGCGAGCAAAGCGAGTCAACTTGATTTACATGGTTCTCTCTTTGTATTTATCATCGGATCAACCGATGCTCCCCGCAAAAAATATACAACCCGGTATGATCGGCCAGGCAGGCCAGGGTCATGTTTAATTCCGATGCCAGTTCCACAGCCAGTGACGTGGGCCGTGAAAACGCCAGTATTACTGGAATTCGTGCCCGAGCAGCCTTTTGAACCAATTCATAACTGATGCGCGAAGAAAGCGTCAATAAAACAGCTTCATCGAGCCTGCGATCCAAAAAGAGCTTTCCAATGGCTTTGTCCAGGGCATTGTGTCGGCCCACATCCTCTGCCACGGATAACAGCTTAAAATCAGATGAATATAGAGCAGCGGCGTGGGACGCACGGGTCTTGTCCCTCAGGGGTTGGTGTTGGGAAAGGTTTTCAAGGCATTCTAGCGCCAAACCGGCATCCATGCGGGTATCGCCACTGACAGGTCTGATCATCTGATAAAGATCCTTGACAATCTCTTTACCGCAAATACCGCAGCTCGTCTGGCTGATAAACCCGCGTCTGTCCAAAAGATCGGCGATCTTATTCCGTCTTGATTTGTCGATGGTAACGGTAACAACATTGGAGTCGATGTCGCTGCAAAAAGATATCGTACCAAAATCATTCGGTGTATCCACAATCCCCTCGGCCAGACAAAAACCGGCGGCGTGCGCCAGCTCATCGCCCGGTGTTCGCATCACAACAGAATATGGTTTCCCTTCAATACGGATCGACAGTGGCTCTTCGCCGATGAGTCTGTGTTTGGAAGCTGCGTTGTTCTTTTGATCCCAGCGCAAAACCGTATGCTCAATAAATGTTTCCAATAAATATCTCCCTTATGAATCGACCAGGCAGGTGCTTTCATTACGGATCCTTATCCGCGAGTTTTTCCGGATAAAGAAAACGAACGTACAGCATGGGGCACGCCCTGGCAGAGTGCGAAAATTATCAGAACAGCCAGTATCACGGCGCTGCTGATCTGAATATAATGTGGAATGATATCAGCAGTCTGTCCAGCAGTTGCCGTTGCGGAAATACCCATGCCGTAATAGAGCATATCCGTAAAAAGTCCCAAAACAATAGAACATATAGCGATTGAACCCAGATATATCAAGAGGGACTTTTTTCCAAAAAGACCGGAAATCATGCTTATAGAAGCGATGTTGGTGGCCGGTCCGGCCAATAAAAAGACAAGTGCCGCGCCGGGATTCAATCCTTTCAGTACAAGCGCGGCGGCAATGGGAGTGGACGCTGTGGCACAGACATACATGGGAATACCTGCCATGAGCATGACAAGCATGGCCGTAAAGTTGTTGTTCAGGTAGGATTGAAAAAACGAATCAGGAATCATGTAGGTGATGATACCGGATAGAATAATACCAAGGAGAAACCATTTCCCGATATCCCCAAGAAGATCCACAAATGCAAATTTCAATCCGGAAACTATTTTCGCAATAAACGGTTTCTTAACCGGTTTCGCTTGATTTTCGAGAGTGTCGGTGCTGCAGCAACCGCCTGAACCTGAACAGACAACCTCGGGAATATTATCTGATGAACTTTTCGTCGGCAACAAAACATTTTCGAATAGACCGGTTACAATAGCGGTAATAAATGCCGCTACCGGACGAATCAAGGCTATGATAGGGTCCAGCAATGCAAAAGTCAGCGGTATGGAATCAATGCCGGATTCAGGCGTTGAGATCAGAAATGACATGGTTGCACCATTGTTTGCACCCTGCCGTTTTAGACCTGCGGCAGCCGGCAAAACACCGCAGGAACACAATGGAATCGGAATGCCTGCAAGGGCTGCCAGCAATACCGGGCGTACCCTTCCCTTCCCAAGGTAGCGACCGACGGTTTCGGGCTTGATAAAAATATAAAGAATACCGGCTATGAAAAAACCGAACAGCATGTAAACGGCAGATTCATAAAAAACCTGCCATGACGCACTTAGGATTGAAATCATAATGCTCATTCTACAGTTAAACCTTTTTATAAACTTATACCTAAATTGAGCGATTGNNCCGAAGGGGTTCAAATTTTAAAAATACAAATCAAAATAATTCATTAAAAACAAAAGATATTTTACCCCTTTTAAAATTTGAAACGCTCAGATTAGGTTTTATTCTTGAACGTGCTCTATACTCTGGCTGATGAGCGATTTTACATGGTCATCGTCTAAACGATAAAACACGATTTTGCCTTCTCTTCGATAGCTTACAATTTTTAAGTTTCTGAGTATCCGAAGCTGATGCGAAACAGCGGATTCAGA
>DNGT01000309.1 GCA_003486165.1 Desulfobacteraceae bacterium | reverse complement strand
ACGATATATGCAATTGATATAAACTTGCTTTAGGTTGTTGTTTTGGTAAGATATCTGTCCTTAGCTCACCCTTTTTTTTTCATCAAATCATCACACACAACGCTGAAATAGTAAATGCAACTGAGTTGGTGAGCATAAATACTACGAGGACTGATTCTTCGAATGGCCTATCAGTGCGTCCATCGATGAGCTGCCGCCGGAATTCTTACAGGGTCACGAAGCCGTTTCAACATCTCTATGTAAATCCGGCAAACTCAGTACCCAGAATATTACCGAAGACTTGACAAACCCCAGCGGAAATAAGTCCCGGGCGGCAAGACTTTTGGGAATTAGCCGCAGGACTTTATATCGCAAGATCCATAACCACAAAATAACCTTATGAAAATATCGATTTAACCGGGTGTGTCATGTCATAGATTGTGCCAACCATATCTGCGACATGTCACACTTCATAGGATAAAACTTTTTGGTCGAATATGTCTTTCAATGAACTCCATTTTTAAACCGAACCTTTCGATGACGTTGATCACAAGCTTACCCTCCAGCCGATTCACCTACAAGATCCCTGTAATAAATATCTAAATAACAGCAACATATAGCGTAACGATTCATCGACGTGCTTGCTATGAAAGAGATTCTACTGTTTCATTTCTTGCTATTAAACTCAATTTCCTTCTTTTTTTTTAAATTTGGCACATCTTTTGCGGAGCTCTATTTTTATATTGTTTTAAAGCTGTTTCATACAATATCGAAATTTACATAAAAATAAGAGTGGATAAAAATGGATATCGAACAGAGAAAATATCCACGGTTTTCTGTACAGAACCATACGTTCGCTGCATTGGGAAGTGAATTTGAAATAGTAGGGAAAGTAAATGATATCAGTATAAAAGGGCTGAGTTTTTCGTATTTAAGTAACAACATTGAAGCCGGTTCAAATAGTGATTCTTCCCGGGTCGATATTTTTCTTTCAAAAAACAATTTCTATCTTGCCAATGTACATTGCAAGATCGTATATGACATTCCAAAACATATATCCAGCAAAAATCATAGTGTCATGACGTACCGATGCGGTTTGTATTTTGGCAAACTCTCTAAAATCCAATCGAAACTATTGGAATTGTTTCTTGAAAATTACACAACAGGGCCGCTATAATTATAATTTTTAATCATTAGAGTTGACTAAATAGGACAAACTTGAGTGGCATAACCCTATCGGGGTGGAACCCAAATAGCTCTAGCAGACAGTTGATGTTAATCGCCAATGTCAGTCTGATAGAGCAACCCTTCCGCTGAAGGTGTAGATTCCTGCCTTTTATCGCTTGCACAAACCAATTGAATTGCTGAATGCGATTCCCGTTTGAAATCATCAATTCGAAACTTGTACTTTCTGCTATTAAAATGCAAATATCAGTGCTTTGAATTTGTTGTGATATCGTTTTTCAATGGGGCAAATCCATTTTCGGGGGAAAATGGCAATTCAACATGGAGAAAAAAGGAAATACTTACCTTAGTAGCATTGGGATACGGTAATAAAGGTATTGCGGATGAACTCAGCATCAGCGTCCACACTTATCAAATCCCATATCTGAGATATTTACAAAAAGATAAATGCTAACCATCGATTTCAAGCTATTTTGTGGGTTATAAAGCACCTGTAAGATGCTTATTAATTTTATAGATAAATATACACCTATGCCTTGTGCATATAGGGTGAAATTTTGTATCCTTCATCAAAACAAATCGCCATACCTTTTTGATCCGTTCTGATTACAGAACCTGAAAACTCAATATGTGATATTTCCCATTTTGAACTCTTAAACTTGTCCAGATGGTAAATAATATCTAATTTCACGATAGTTTCTACAAGAAGTGCTTTTCCTGTTTTGAAGAAAACACCTCCTGCGCAGATATTGCTGGTCATAAGTTCGATCGATTTCAGTTCATTATCTTTTCCCTTCCAAGAGAGCTTTGTCGGCAATTTAAGGTCGAATCTTTCCATTTTTCTTCTGTCAGATTCATTTATTGCAAAAACTTTATAAAGCATTGTTCTAAAGATATTCACTCAATGAATAAAATAAATTGAATTAAGATCCTAAACTTATTTATGACAAAATATATTGTATGTCAAGATAAATAAAACACAATATATGGAGTTAAAGAGATTTGTTTTTAATCAATCCATTGTATAAAAATGCAATTAATGTGCCGATGAGATGAACGATATTAACCAATTGTTTTTTAAGTAAATATAATCTGGACATCTAAATATAAAATGAATAAATGAAGGCAATTTCATACGGTAGACAATAGTGAATAGACATGAACAAAGACCTAAGCTATTAAGAACAAATGAATATTAAACGAAGGGAATTCCATACATCTGATGTTCTGATATATAATCGTTATCTAAGATCTTGTGATTTCTGCAAATTTATCGCAAGTTTTTGAAACTCTAAAAATATTGTGTTTTCGAATATCAAAAAGGCAAACTCTTAATCAGGGATTTGTATTTTTGCATTTTTGTAAGAAATAGGATATCTGTAATAGAAATTGAGATGCTTGAACTTGTCATATTGATAAGATATCTGAAGTTTTGACAAGTCCGAACCTGAGATATGAAAACGATATCTTTTAAACAACGGTGCCCTGATATTTACAGTTTCAATTTGATATCTATTGGTTTTGATAAATTTAATAGTATGATATGTCAAAATCGATTAGGCTTATAAACCTTTAACTATTTCGATATGAGATCATCGGTTCCAAACCTCCTATCCGATCCATTACAACTTCACAGTATTTTCTCTTAATATAACCTAACGTATCGTAAAAACTGTCAAAAAAAAGCAAAATTGTTGCCAATTATTGTCAAATCATTTTGGCATAAACCCTCCAATATGGTCTAACTATTTGATATCTAATAGGTATTCCATTTTTATTAAATAAGGATGTTAAACCTTGCACGATTTTTGCTTTAATAACCAATTAGAACGCTTAGGAGAGATCGAGCAAACCATGCTAAACTTACATGTTAATGCTACAGATGCCATGCTGGGAACCTTTGAAACCCAAAAGCACATTATGAACCTTCAGGAGCAAATCGAGCAACTCAGAACTTCCCTCCTTCAGGCGGAAAACATCCAGACGGAGCTGGACCGGCGCGTCTATTATTTAAAGACCCTTTATGATGTGAGCAGAGACATCTTCGGCAGCGTCGATTATGAAACGATTCTAAAGAATTTTTTGATGATGACCATGGGCAATTTCGGTGTGGCCGAAGGATTTATACTGACGGTGGATGTACCCTCCGAAGAAATAAACGGATTTGTATCTGTAGGATTTCAGGCCGACGATATCTTATTGTTGCGAACCGGCGGTAGTGAAATCTTACTTTCCGCCGATCTAGCGAAGTCGCTGGAAAGCGAAACGGATCTCAAAAACCACGGCCTTCTTCCGCCCGAAATGATCTGTGCTATCATTTTTGACTTAAATACGGATTGTAAAGGCCTTCTGGGACTGGGGTCCAAACTTATCGGCGAACCATACAACGCAGATGACCAAGAACTAATGAACACCCTCGTCAACAATCTGGTGGTTGCACTGAAAAACGCCAGATCATTCGAAGAGATTAAAAGCCTCAACCGGGATCTGCAAAAGATGATGGCTGAGGTCAAGCAATCGGAGGCGGCATTGCGGGAGAGTGAAGAACGACATCGCTTGTCGTTAGAAGCCTCTCCAGATCCAATTGTGGTTTATGATATCCAAGGAAAAGTTTCTTATGTTAATCATGCTTTCGAGCAAACCTTTGGTTGGTCGAGGGACGAGGTTATTGGAAACCTTATTGATTTTGTTCCTCAAGAGAACTTGCCGGAGACTAAAGCTGCGATAGAAAGGATGCTTCAGGGCGAAAAGACCGTGTCATTCGAGACCAGACGTTTGACAAAAGACGGTAGGTTGTTAGACATCCAAATTAGCGCGTCTCGTTTTATAGATGGGAAGGACAAACTTGCCGGCAACATTGTGATCCTTAGTGATATCACCGAGCGCAAACGGGAGGAAGAGGAGAAAAGGAAACTCGAAGTACAACTCCAGCGAGCCGAGAAGATGGAGGCCATCGGCACTTTAGCAGGAGGGGTGGCTCATGATCTCAATAATATGCTCTCCGCTATTGTTGGTTATCCTGAACTGTTGTTAATGCAAATCCCGGAAGACAGTCCCTTAAGAAAGTCCATCTTAAGGATACAAGACTCGGGGAATAAGGCTGCAGCCGTTGTGCAGGATCTGTTGACTCTAGCAAGAAGGGGGGTGGGTTTTAAGGAGGTAGTGAACCTAAAATATATTATTCTTGAATATTTGAAAAGCCCAGAGCATGAAAAGTTGAAACTATACCATCCTTGGGTTGAAATAGAGACCAATATTGAATCAGATCTATTAAACATCTCGGGCTCTTCTGTTCATCTGTTCAAAACCGTTGAAAATTTAGTGTCCAATGCAGCAGAGGCCATGCCCGATGGGGGAAAGATTCTCATATCCGCAGAAAATCGATACATTGACAAACCCATAAACGGTTATGACAGTGTAGAGGAAGGTGAGTATATTACCCTTATGGTTTCTGATACCGGTATCGGGATTTCTAAAAAAGATTTAGAGCGGATATTTGAGCCTTTTTATACGAAAAAGGTGATGGGAAGAAGCGGAACAGGATTAGGCACGGCGGTTGTATGGAGCACAGTAAAAGACCACAAAGGATATATTGATGTTCAAAGCACAGAAGGAAAAGGAAGCACATTCACACTTTATTTTCCTGCAAGCCGAGAAAAAATGGCCAAAAAGGAAGGCATATTACCTGTTGAAGACTATATGGGCAAGGGAGAGTCAATTTTAGTGGTAGATGATGTAAAAGAGCAAATAGAGTTAGCACTTACTATGTTGACTACATTGGGTTACTCAGCCCATGCTGTTTCAAGCGGTGAAGAAGCAGTTGAATATCTAAAAGAACACACCGTAGATTTAATCGTACTTGATATGGTTATGGATCCAGGCATGGATGGCCTTGACACATATAAGAAAATTATCAAATTGCATCCACAGCAAAAAGCGATCATTGCAAGTGGGTTTTCTGAGACAGATCGCGTAAAAGAGGCTCAAAGACTTGGTGCTGGAGCATATGTAAAAAAACCGTATACATTGGAAAAAATAGGATTATCTGTTAGGGATGAGTTGAAAAAATAACAAATCTCAAATTTTCTCCTGAAACCATTAATTTAAATTAAAATTCAACATACCCACACAACCTTACCGTGAATGGTATCGATTTCGGCAAATAATCACTTCAAAATTTGAGATAGATGCAGAGACTGTCGAAAAACCCTAAATTTGTGATTTTGAGGTTCGTAACCATTTGATTTCATTACATGTAAAAATGCTTAAATTGCCCTTTTTTGACTTTTTCGACAATCTCGCAATGTATCACAGTAATCTCAATTCTAAAATCTTTACAGATATCACAACGCTTGTTAAACAATATTAGAGCCCAGATACTGGTAAGGTATCTGTAATAAGCAAGAATCGACTGCAGGTTGTGTTTTTGGCAAGTCTGAAATTCCTGAGGTAATCTTAATAGATCACAACCAATGCCAAATCTGAGATACGGAATGGATGTCTGAAAAAATCAGTCCATTGATATTTTTGGCTAAAAAACCTTCTATGTCCTGAGCTACTTCATTATCCCATTAATTATAAATTTCCGGTAATCCTTTCCGGGTGACAAATAAAGATTTCCTTATACTCTAAAGGAAGTTAAATGGCATGTCTTAAATCTCAAACACGCGACCAAGCCCAACAAATTATCTGATATGTTTAGATTATATTGATAAAAAGACCTCTCTATACCTATCTGCCTGAAGGATATTTCATACAAAGTTTAGGCTGAAAATAATTCCTCTATTTACTAATTCTTTAATTAATCAAACAGTTATAAAAATGGCATACTTATTGCTGTTATGAATGACACAATGTGGCATATTGCGATTTCTTCGGTTTCTAATTATGAGAGAATATGAAATTTACCCTACCGATAGAGATTTTTTTGAATACCATGGTTAAACTTAAATTCTACAAATCCGAAAATTAAATAGAATGGGCCAGTCACTAAAATTACTTATAATTGACGACGACGAGCATATTCTGGGCAAGCTTTGCTACTTTCTTAATGATAAAAAGTACGATGTCACTTCAGCTTCTGATGGTTTGGAAGGACTGAAATTATTTGAAAATGATCAACAAGGATTTGACCTGGTCATAACAGATATCGTTATGCCACAAATAAGTGGAATAAGCCTTATTTCAATAATTAAGAAAAAATTCCCTGACACACCCGTTATCGCAATAACTGGATGGGGGGAATATCCCGAAGCGTTTGCTACAGAATCCCAAGCCGACAAGGTATTGTCAAAACCATTTGAACTTTCTGAACTTGACAAAGCAATCCATGAACTAATTTCTTCCAAAAGNNTTGCAGATACAGGCTTACACGTCATCATCCGCTTGGGGAAAGTGGTGTAGCTAAAAAAGTTAAAGTTATGACCGATCTGCACGTAATTCAATAGGGCGAAAAACTTTATTATTGTAATCTGATATTCGAGAATACCGACACTCTCTTTTGAGAAACAAATAAGTTTGTGAGATTGATAACCACATAAAGGAAGAGGTTGAATGGAGTGGGACAAAAGAGCATCTGATTCTCTAAAAGCGCTTAACGCAAGGGTATTACTTGTTTTGTGCCAACGGTTTTATAATAAAGGACGGCTGCCCATTGAAATCAAAAGGCTTACCAGAGATATTTTAAACATCATCGGCAATGGGGGTTTTTATAACGCCGGCATTTTGAACCAGAAGCTGGAACGCTTGGGGTGGGGAAAAAATATTGTGGATAACTTTATTTTTGAGCTGATACTTTATTATTTTGAATACGAAGGAACATATAAAGTTGAATTTTATATTGAAAACCTTGTCCCTGATTGTACGCATTGAGGAAGCCGAAAAATAGCACCTCATTGAAGTGCTAAATAATTGCCAATGGAATAAAAAGAAAGCCGCTGAAATTTTAGGCATCGGTCGGAGCACTCTGTACATAAAACTCAAAAAATATCAATTAACCCTTCGAAATTATAAAATAAAGGCGGTCATCATGAGAGACTCTTATATAGATTTGATTCTTTTTACATTTTTCATAGGTTGTTTAATTCTTTCCTTTATTTTTTCTTATAATACTATTCCCTTTTAATTGGGCAATATATAACCATATGACATAATTTTTTGCGTGTTAGGTTATAATTAATTTCTTCATCGCCTAACCTCCTAAAACCCCTTAGAGAGCGACGACTTCCAGGGGTTTTTTATTTCCCAGAACAAACCCAAAAACTCATCCTGTGTTTGGTTGATGGTTAAGCCTCTCATCGTCCTAAAGCAAAGAACATCAAAATAATAAATGAGATATTTTAAAAAGCAGGGTTAGAAATGNNTGATATCTCTTTCCATTAAGGTCAAATTTATTTCACCGGGTTTGCTCTTTTCGTTTTGATGATATTTGTAATCAGTAAGGATTGGCTTCAGCTTGTGCGTATGGTAAGATATATGTAATAAGGCACACCTTTGATAATATAGATTTAATAATAAAAATGTAATAATCGTTGAGGTGAAGGACGGCAAGATCGAGTCAGAGAACCCAAAAGGGTTGATCGGCTACGTGGCTATTCCCTTTTCGAAGTGGATAAAAGACGCACCATACGCTTGAAGCACCATGAACTTCTTCCGGTCGAAAGAACATCTTCGCAAATGGAAAGATTTCAAGAAGGGTGGGAAGGAAGGTATTATTACTCTCAGTGACGCTATGAGGCTCTTCTCCGGTCCGTTCTTCAGCAAACGACGCAAGCCAGACTACTTTTCTCACATGGTTAAGTACTCCGCCGATATGATTCAAATAATGGACTCGCTCAAGAATTCCGGTTCCTACTGGCGATTGAACTGGTTTGAGAAACTTGTCTTCGGTCTCGTGCTGAAGTTGAAGTCGGGCTAGGGCCTTTCTGCGAAAGCATTCACTGCGCTGAACAAAGAGGATCAGGCAGTGGCTACGAGAGCTTTTGACCAACTACAGAAAGTCATGATAACCACTTGATGGAGCCGTCTCCCTACAGTCGCGGCTCATATAGGCTTTACAGAGTCGAGTAGCCCGGGGGAATTTCACCCCCAGGCCCTCACAGATCCGTACGTGAA
>DNGT01000081.1 GCA_003486165.1 Desulfobacteraceae bacterium | reverse complement strand
GGGATCGCCTTTTTTCTGGAATATTATACCGATACCATCACCAATCCTGACGAGATTTCCGATCGATTTCGTATTCCGATCCTTGGGGTGGCACCGTTATCCAAAAGCGATGAATATCCTGTTGAACAAACATTTATCAACGATCCCCGGTCGCCGCTCTCCGAGGCCATGCGAAGCACCAAGATGTCGATTCAACTGGCGGGTACCGCTGATCAGGCCAAAAGTTTTCTTTTAACCAGCATCAAACCGTCTGAAGGTAAAACCACCATGGCGGCCAACCTGGCTCTGGCTTTTGCTGGATCAGGCGAAAAAGTGATTCTCATAGATGCGGACATGCGAAAACCCAAACTCCATAAATTTTTTCAGGACCAAGGTGATGTATTCAGTCCTGGTCTGTCCAGATTTTTGTCCGGGGTGAGCAGTAAAGGACTGGTATTTAAAAATGGTATTTGCAATTTGTGTTTTATTCCTGCAGGGCCTGCACCGCCCAATCCTGTGGAACTTCTGGCCTCGGTCCGTTTTTCTCAACTGATAGAGACCCTAACCGGGCATTTTGATCGAGTAATTNNCAGGGCAAAATACTGGGATGCGTCATCAACAAGGTTGATGTCAGCAGACGCTTCGGATATCAGCCATACTATCGATATTATAGTCATTACCAATATTACGGCGATATAGAAGACCGAGGTTTAAAAAAAGAAAGGCAGAAACCTGCCAGAATCACTGAAAAATAAGTATTCAAGTTTTGCAGTTATACGACCGAATTATTATATATATTTCCTTTTTTGTATTGAGCTTTACGCTCAATTGAGATTTGAGTTAATTAAAAGAGACCTTTGAAAAAAAATCAATTTTGTTCAAGGCCAATGAAAGCGAAAATTTTAACCACCCCAGTACGATCTGCCGGACCTACGGGGCAGGCAGACATACATTGAGTATTTCGAGGATAAAAATTTAAGCCTGACGCATGGATTGGACAAAAGGGGGTGTTTTACAAAGGTCTCTTAAAGGATATTCATGTATCTCTCCTATTACAATCTGAAAGCAAAACCCTTTCAAATGAGCACGGATCCGGCGTTTCTCTGGCTGGGTGAAAAACACAGGGAAGCCCTGGCAATCCTAAAATACGCCGTTTTGGAAAACAAAGGGGTACTTGCTCTTACCGGGGATGTTGGGACCGGAAAAACCACGCTCATCAATGCCCTGTTAGAGAGTCTTGGAAAGGATACGGTAACGGCCACAATATATGATCCCAGGCTTGAGGTCCTTGATTTCTTCAATACGATTGCCGCTGCATTTAAAATAGAGGGGACGTTCGATAGCAAGGGTAAGTTTATCCTTAAGTTTATGGATTTTTTAATGAAGACCCATGAACGGAATCAAAGAATCCTTCTGATCATCGATGAGGCCCAGGGGATTAATGAAGATCTGCTGGAAGAGATACGGCTATTATCGAATCTTGAAGCCGAATACACCAGATTATTGAACATCTTTTTTGTAGGGCAGAATGAATTTATCGATATTTTACAAAAATACGAAAACAGAGCCCTAAGGCAGAGAGTTACCATTCGGTATCACATCGACCCATTGACCCTAAATGAGACCGCCGCGTATATCAAGTATCGCCTTGAGGTGAGCGGCACGACAGCACCTATTTTCGACTCCGGCGCAATTGACGAGATTTATTTCTTTTCAGGCGGATATCCACGACTGATCAATATCATGTGTGATCATGCATTATTGACCGGTTATGTTCGAGAGGTTCAGGTGATCAACGCGAATCTCATAAGGGAATGCAGGGAGGAACTGCTGGTATCAAAAAAAACTTCTGAAAACGATTTCCAATACTCCGGCAATGATTATCGATCACTTCCGAATGAGACAATGTTCAGTGAACCGTCACTCCCGAGTGAGTCAATGTTAACTGAGCCGGCGGCCAGTTCGTTCACTCCCGTGGAGGATTCTCATAGTTATGAAGACGAACAGATGGTATTCAGCTCATGGCAACCCATGAGTGAGCGGACAAAACCTATAAAACCTTCGAAAAAGCCTTTTTATCGATCACCCATTATCATTGCTCTTTTTTTGTTTATAGGAATCATCGCCGGGTATTTTTTTTACAGCAGTGATAAACATACGTCCGAATCTTTTGCCACATTGGCTCAACAGCGGGCCAAGAAATATCTTTCGGATAAAGCAGGATCAAATAATGATATACCTCCGATGGTGCCAGCCCGACCTGAAACATCGGATATTCCCAGCAAGGTTGAGGCCGGCAATGTGGGAGATTCCCGTTTTTTCATGACAAAAGCTCCGAATTCAAGCTTACTCAAAGAACCCATCCCAAAGGAGGCTGAAACGCCACAGGTCATTCCCTCTAAACCGGTTCCAGAAGAGAGCGGTGTACAAACTTACACGACAAAACCGGGTGGTCCGCAATCGGACGGCAATGACAAAACAACAGAAGCCAATACAGCAGGTGATTCAAATGTTTCACAGGAAAACTCCCTTGAGACAGAATCGCCAAAGGAAACCGCCCCGACAATAACAAATCCGGTCGACAACTTACCGACCAACCTAAGACCAAAGGTACCTGTCATGGTGCCGATAACGGAAAAGAAGCCGGGTAAAATTCAAACGTTGCCCTCACAGGCGGTTCAAGTTAATACAAAAGCGGAAGCACCGGAAACGATAACAACAAAAGCCGTCGAGCCGGTTGAAAAAACTGAAACCGGGAAATCTCTATCAAAACCTATCCAGGCGAAGGAAAAGACATCCGAAAGATATCAAGACAAACCTGTTGCGTCTTCTGTTTCTTCCGAGAAACGAGCCACCACAATCGTCGCAATACCATTGGTGAACCCTCCCAAAGAAGGAGTTATTTCAAAGAAAGACCTGCCTGGTAAGGACAAAATTGTGTCAAAGGAAAAAGCACAACCAACACGTTCTGTGCCGGACGAAAACAAGGATATAAATCGAGTTGAAGAAAAAGTTGTTTCTTTGAGCGTACCGGCAAGTAAATCCCAAACAGCGGGCAAGGTCGGTTTTGTCCATTACAATTTGCATGAACGCCTGAAAGCATTTTTAAACGAGTACTGCCGGACCTATGAGCAAAAGGATCTGGACAAGTTCAGCACATTTTTTGCCTTAAATGCCGTTGAAAAGGGGAAGCCGTTTAGATTTTGGCTTTCGAAGTATCGTCAAAATTTTAATAGGATAGATACCATGGAATATGACATCGAACTTGAACGCTATGCTACGCAGGAAGAGACAGGACTTGTCAAAGTCGATGGGATATTTCATGTCAGGGCTAAATTGGGCGGCAGCAAAGAATGGCGAAAAAACAGCGGTCAAATTTCCATGGTGCTGGAAGCTGATGGGGATTCGTTTAGGGTCAGAGAGCTGGATTATTAGAAGCCATCTCAAAAAAAGTCTTTTGGCCCAATCTCTGTGTTGGGGTCTCGTTTCAACTCCTCGGAATACTTTAGTATGCCTGCGGGTTGAACATCGGCCCCGCTTTGACCTTGAACCAAAATTCTATTTTTGAGATGGTTTCTAATTAGTGCCCAATTTTAATATTCCGGGTTCCGATACCCAACGCCAAATCCGGGAACTCCGATGTTAAGTCCTCCCCCGTGAACCAAATTTCCCCAGGAACTGGTTTTGACCACAATGATGTCCCCGTCTTTTATTTCAATTTCATGATTGTCCGGCTTGTTCAGGTCAATTTCGATGCCTGTGCGGCCCTTGCCTTCAACATTCCGGATTAAGACAATGGAATCCTTGATGCCCCAAGGCCGAATCCCGCCGGCCGTAAGCAAAGC
Organism: Desulfobacteraceae bacterium; assembly: GCA_003486165.1. Taxonomy (GTDB): domain Bacteria; phylum Desulfobacterota; class Desulfobacteria; order Desulfobacterales; family UBA11574; genus UBA11574. The sequence goes on along the minus strand of DNGT01000081.1, from coordinate 3,285 downwards.
TTCCCTAAGCCCAAGTTTTTCTCTGATGGGATAAGACCCTGCGTGGCGGATAGCACCATCCACAAAAAAATGACCGGCCTCGGGCGCAAAGATGATATCCCCGCCGTTAATGTCCACATTCAGGTCTGTCTGACCTTCTTTCATCAACTGGTCCAGATCGATCACCAGGACATTCGGTTCATCGGGCCGCGCTTCATGTCGCCGGACCTGGATCATATTTCCGGCTTTGTCGGTCAGCCCGCCGGCCAGCGCCATCACATCCAGCAGCGTTTGTCTTGACGGGTATTCGTATGTCCCGGGCTGTTTAAACTGACCCACCAGTGTGACACGCTTGCTCATATGTTCTTCAACAAATACAGTAACATGAGGATCTTTTATATACTTGGCCCGGTAATGTTTTTCGATTTTTATCTCAGCCTCGCGTGCGGTCAACCCTTTAACCTCGATCTGTCCCAGGAGCGGGAGCGTAATATGACCGCGTGAACTGACACGGACCTTGGCATTTAATTCCTTGGATTCAAATACGGTGACTTGAAGGAGATCCCCTGAACCCAACAGATAGTCGCTGGGATCGGTGTGCATTTTGGCGGCGGCAAACATCTGTTCATTCAGGTGTGTTATTTCATCATTTTTGGCAGGCGCTGCTGCGTACTGTTTGACAATGTCGCTGGTTGTTTGCTGATTGCCGCCGCAGCCCGGCAAAAAACCGAAGAGAAATACAACGATCATCAATATTATGTAATGATTATGGTTTGAAACCATGTCTCCCTGTGGTGCTACAAAATGAATGCGGCAGTTCACTAGTGTCCATCCATAAATGGTCTTTTTGCCCAATCTCAGCGTTATGCTCAAAAAATAATNNGACATCCCTCCGGCTGCGGCGGTTTCACCAGCTTTGCCTGTTTCATCAGTCTTGCCGGGCTCACCGGTTTCTTCCGGTTTTCCTTTTTCGGCCTTTCCTTTCTCGGGTTTTCCCTCTTCTTTAAAAATATCAGCCTGAGCCAATCTCAGTTCTTGACCGGATGCCACCACCTGCGGTTTGTCGTCAGCTATTGTCACCAGCATGGATCCGCCTTCAAGCACCCCCACCCTTGTGATGCCTTCTTCAACGTAGACATATCCTTTTAATAATCGGTTAGTAGAAGATGCTTTCAGCATCACTTCATTGGTGGTTATTACCCCACCGGGTGTTTGAAATACCAGCGTGTACGGCGTCGAGGATAGCGCAAAATATANNTTCTGAACGAAACTCTCCAACCTTCTGGTTGTCATGAAACAGGGTGACCTTTCCTTTGGGGAGAATCCTGCCTACAGGCAATCCCGCTGAGAAACCTGTCGATGTAAATGCCAGAATTATAAAGACAATCATTATTTTAAGTCTTAATGTATTTTTTATCAGATNNATTTAGGTAAAATTTATGTTAAACAGCTTATTGAAAAATCTTTTATATTAGATTATAGGTAAAGTCAATTTTAAACCTTGACGGCTTCGTAAAAAGTTGACCTTCTGCGTTGCACTGCATTCCCCGCCCTTTAGGGCGGGGAAGCTTCACTATTTCCGAGGCCATCACAATTAAGGGACTAAAAAAGATTATGATGAAAAACGAAGAAGACACTACCCAGGCGGAGATAGAATGGGAGCAGCGCATACTGTGCAGTGATGAAAGCTGTATCGGGGTCATCGGCCCGGACGGACGGTGTAAGGAATGCGGACTTCCCTATGCGGGGCCTATTGATGCAACAAATGAAGAAACCGTTGCATCGGATGTTGAAGAGGCTGATTCTGAAGACGAGATCAGCGAAGAACCGGAAGAAACCGGAGAATATGACACAGAAACACAGACGGATTTAGATTGGGAGCAGCGTACGCTGTGCAGCGATGAGAGCTGCATCGGAGTCATCGGTCCAGACGGGCTTTGTAAAGAATGCGGCAAACCTTATAGCGGTGAACAGGAAATAGGAGACAGTGAACAGGAAATAGAAAAGAGTGAAGAGTGAATAGGAAAGGGGAAAGAGTAAACAGGAAAGAGGGAATAAGGGAAAAAGGTTCCCGGTTAAATTCGCTGTGCTCCTTTTCTTCGAAAAATTTAACCACAGACATACATCGAGTATTTCGAGGATTAAAATTTGAGCCTAACGCTGGGATTGGGCAAAAGGGAACGTTTTTCAAAGGTCTCTTTTCAGCCTCCGAGATCCAATGGACCGGTTTTTAATTCAGCCTGGGCAGATGCTTCTTTTTTGTGGTAGGTCAAAACAATAAAAAGCCCGAGACAGATCAACATAAGGACGGCTCCTGATGGAAAGGCATTCCGGAGCCGGGAAGCATCCATCATCACTCCAGCCAACAAAGATCCCGCAAGCATTCCCAGACTATGAGCCATGGCCAAAAGGCCCATGACGGATCCCATGGCATCGATTTCGTTACCCTTTAAAACAGCAAGTGCCATGAGTGCGGGCATTGAAATGCCGCCGCCAAGGCCGAACAACACGCTGGCCAACAAAAGGTCTTCGAAGCTGTTGGCCCAGTAAAAAGAGAAAATCGAATAGGTGATGATCAATCCCCCTCCGACAATCATCAATTTTCGGTTTACCCGGTCTGCCATAAAACCCATGGGTACATGGAGCAATCCACTGGAAAAAACTCCCAATGTCACCAGAATTCCGATGGNNCAGAACCCATTTCCATGCCATTGGTTCGATTCCCCGGCTGACTACCTGCTCCGATTTTGTGGGCGGCAGCAGAAAGAAACTTAATAAAAAACCCAAAAAAGTTAAAAGTCCCATGGACGCAAAAGACGTGTCAAGGCTGAAGCGGTCTCGGATAACGCCTCCGATCAAAGGACCGATGCTCAGTCCAAGAAACATTGACATATTGAACAACCCCATGGTGAAACCTTCTCGACCGGAAGGTGTTATATCTCCCACATAGGCTTGAACAGCCGGCATGATCATCGCAGATGCAATACCCTGGAGAAACCTTATGGCGATAAGGGATTCGACAGTATTTGAAAGTATGAAGGCCAGGGAAACCAAAGTATAAGCGAAAAGGCCTATAATAATGAACGGTTTCCGTCCTTTTTTATCTGACTGTCTGCCGAAATACGGGAGCAAAAATGTTCTGGATATGGAAAATGAACCGAATATCAAACCGATATATACACCGCTGGCACCGAGATTGCTGGCGTAGACCGGGAGCAGGGGAACGACGATTCCCACGCCGGTGACGGTCCCGAACATTGAAAAAAACAGGGTGCCAAATATTTTTTTATCGAGTTTTTTCATAAA
>DNGT01000272.1 GCA_003486165.1 Desulfobacteraceae bacterium | reverse complement strand
ATTTAGAATTATTGTCATTTCGTTTTTACTCATTATCGACAACGGAATTTCTTTTTCGATGCTGGCCCCGCCACTGATTCTTCCTACCGTAGGATGATTTTTGGTTACACCGCCACCTGCGTCTCCGCCGGCACTGTAACCGCCGATAGAAACAGGTCCTTGTGCAAGGGCATAAACTTTGCCGTCCACACCTTTTAAAGGCGTCAATAAAAGCGTACCTCCCTGCAGGCTTTTCGCGTCACCGATAGATGACAGGATGATATCAATCTTTTTACCGACCCTGGCAAAAGGCGGTAATTTTGCACTCACGACAACTGCGGCAACATTTTTTACTTTTACTTCATCTGGATCCACGTGGACTCCCATATGTTCCAACATATTCACCAGGCCCTGTATGGTAAATTTNNAAGTTGATTTTGTCTGATACCTTTTATTGATGAAATGTCCTTTATCCTTGCGGAGCGACCTGCAGAGGGTAAAATAAAGGAGACAAGCAATACAATGAAGAATACATTCTTAAAATGGCCAGACATGATCCAATATCCTCCCTAACCATCCGGGTTTTTGTTTATCTGCCACAGGACCGTTCCCGGAATATGTGATCCTTGCATCAGCAACATATGTAGAAGAGACTTCATTAGACGATGTTATGTCTTTCGGTCTCACAACGCCCGACAATGTTATATACTGTGTTTCATTATTAACCCTGATTTCCCTTTGTCCACTAATATAGAGATTGCCGTTAAAAAGGACTTTTTCTACAACAGCAGTAATATATGCCTTTACATGTCCATCCCTGTCGCTTGAGCCTTTGCCGTCAAATGCTGTGCTCAAAGACGCCGAAATCAAGTTATCCGTTCCCGGATCCTGAGCAAGTCTGGAATTCTTTTCAGCAAGCGCCTTCATGTAACCCAAAAATTTGAGTTTCGCTGCATCTATACTTGAAGTCCGACTTGTTTTGGTATTTGCATTCAGTTCTGCTTCCGGATCCTCTATGATCCTTACAGTGACAATATCCCCGACCTTTCTTGCCTTCATATCCTGAAACAGACCCACCTCCGACATTTCCGACCACAATGATCCTTCTTCCGGCTTTGGGGGCTCATAAACATCAAATTTAGTTTTTTGAACCTTGACTGTTTGAACCATATTAGAGGGGTCTTTTGACAAACCCGCACAACCGGTTAGGAATATGAACGTCATACACAAAAGTAAATATCTTCTATCTGCCATGGTACTCTCCTAATATCTAAAAATCTACTGCCACTGTTGAGCCATTAACGACCTTAGCGTAAATCTCTTTTTTACTCATTAGATTTTGAACTTTTACAAGTTCATCGGCATAACCTTTCATCATAACTCTTCCGGGAGCGGTCACCTTAATATCTCCGGATTCAGCGACTATCGTAACGATGTCTCCCTTATCCACAATTGGATATTTTTCAAACATCCATTCTTTAAGACTGCTATCTTTTTTTACGTTATGCTTTGCCATGAAACCGATGATCTTATTCATATCAGTTAAAATCTTCGAAGATATATGGGATATATTTCTTTTTACAAAGTAAAGATCTTCTTTGCTTATCCTCTCTCCTCTTTTTAGATCACGAGAAGCACAAACTACGGGCTGAAATATATCAACCCAACCGGATAGTTTAACTTTATTTTTTACCACATCATTTATCTTAACTACGANNGCCGCACCCATTGAAGTCGAATAAAGCCCTAAAATACAGAGGAAAATAAATATGTTACATATGTTTTTATTCATCTTCTTAATTACCTTGAAATATTATTTACTATGGCCAGCATTTCGTCTGCCGTTTTTATAGCTTTACTGTTAATCTCATAAGCCCTTTGTGCCATAATCATGTCAACCATTTCTTGCACAACATCCACATTAGATACCTCAACAAACCCTTGGACAACTGTACCCATACCCTCTGAGCCGGGTGTGCCGTTTACAGCTTCTCCCGAAGCATCCGTGGATCTGTATAAGTTATGACCACGGCTGAAAAGCCCTGCCGGATTCGGGAAATTATATAATTCTATCGTTCCAAGGGAAGCGCCGACACCTTCGGGATCAAAAGCAGTAACCGTACCATCAGAATCAATCTTAATGGTCACTGTATTTTCTGGAATCGTCATCTCCGGTTGTAACTTGTCACCATTGGGAGTAACAATATTTCTATTTGCATTCAATTTAAAATTGCCTGAACGGGTATAGAGTTCTTCTTCATTACTAAGCACCTTAAAAAAACCTTTTCCTTCAATTGCCATATCCAGCTCATTTTTCGTCTGTTGAAAATCTCCCTGCATGAATTCCTTGTGAACGCCAACAGGCATTGTTCCCATGCCGACCTGGATACCAACGGGAATCTGTTCTCCGGTGGATGTTTCAGACCCGGCCTGATTCACCGTTTGATACATGAGGTCCTGAAAATCCGTCCGGCTCTTTTTGAAACCNNGCAGCCATTCCTGAAGCTGCGGACCACAATCCTCTTAACATGATTATCTCCTTTAATTTGGAACTTGACCATAATCATTAACCATTTCATTAGTTAATGCATCAATGGACTGAATCGCCTTTTGCACAGACTCAAAAGCCCTGTATGTCTCTATCATTTCAATTGTTTCCTGCGTTGGATTAACATTGGAACTTTCCAAATATTTATGTTGAATCTCGGCATCGGATACCGTTGATATCCCACTGTTTTCTCCCTGATATGAATAACATGACCAGCCTTCTTTTCTAAGGAGCTGAGGCTCATCAAAATCGACGACAAGTATTTTATCCACCGATTCATTATTCACCACAACTTGTCCATCTCTTCCTATAGACACCTCGCCACCCTCTACGCTTATGGGGCCGTTTTGCCCCAAAACTGTATCTCCATTCCCTGTCACCAGAAACCCTTCTGCATTGACTGAAAATGCGCCATCTCT
>DNGT01000074.1 GCA_003486165.1 Desulfobacteraceae bacterium | reverse complement strand
ATTCTACAAGACTGCGGATTTCGTTGATGATGTTTTCCGGGTCCCTGCTGGTTTCCCTGCCCCGAACATAAGGAACAACGCAGTAAGTGCAATAATTATCGCATCCTTGCATGATGGTCACAAAGCGTGACACCTCTGCTTTATCAACTCCATTTTTGACAACATCCAACTCTTTAATTTGATCCGACATTTCAATGTCGACCATACGGCATTTCTTCGACAAAATAGCCTGTATGGCATTGGGCAAACGGTCGATGGCATGTGTACCGAAAACAAGGTCAAGATGCGGCACACGCGNNTGTTCGGAGTCATAAACATTCATCTGACAACCGATGGTATTAATGTATAAATATTTTGTCTTCATCTTTTTTATAAATGATATTTTTCGGAATCATCGATGATAATGTCTTTTTTAAGATCCTGCAAAACTGCTTCAACGTCACCTTCGCAACCTGGAGCGATTCGAAGCATCACAATACCCTGATGGGCGTCGATGGTGGTTAATGTTGCAATACCGTCGTACGCCTCTAAAATGAATTTTAAATAACAGATCTCTCTGCGATCAACGCGAAGGAATTTTTTTATCGTTTTCAATCTGAAATCTTAAGCATAATATGATTACTCAATTTTCGCACCCTTAAATTCCCGGCAACGCCGTTAGGTTCAGTAGGCCGGGAAGATTTTTTAACGTAAAATCTTACGGATGCAATGGATAAACAGAAAAAATCCAGAAAAACCCCATAATTTATTGAACCACTATTACATTTTCTATCATCTTGCTCTCTACAATTTCAATAAAAAAGTCCCACCAAATCAGTTTCGCACCTTTTATCTTCAGCAACACACATACAGTTTAGCTGTTTCAAACCTCTGATATTTTCCGAAGTTTTACAAAAATTGCGCGTTGACATCGCATATGGCCTTGAGTATATGAATTTTAATTAAACTTAACGCCGTGTAGATCCCGATCCTTCGAGGTTGGAGCGCAGCAGAAATACCGCTTTGCGGGGCTGTACGAAGCTTCAATATGGACAGATTATGAAAGCCGATATAGATATTTTATTTGTTGATGATGATAAAACTCTTCAGAAGACATTCTTCCGTGTCATGCAAAAAGAAAAGCAATTTCATATCGAAACAGCATCAAGAGGCATCGAAGCCCTGCAACTACTTCAGACAACGCCGATGGATGTTGTTTTTACTGATATAAAAATGCCTGAAATGGACGGTTTGACGCTGTTGAGAAAAATTCGTGAACAATACCCGGACATTTTTGTTGTCGTCATTACAGGACATGGATCTATAGAAGATGCTGTTCACGCCATGAAATTAGGCGCATATGACTATCTTCTGAAACCATTCGACTTTAATATAATCAAAATGTTGGTGGAGGAAATTGTAAGGCACCGGCAAGTCATTAAAGCAAGCGTCGTAAAGCCTGAAGATCAAAGGAAGCGATACCGGTTTGAAAATATTATCGGACAAGACCGTAAAATGTTTAAAATTTACGAAATGATTAGCGCATTGGCCCAAACATCTGTATCAGTCCTCATCACCGGAGAAAGCGGAACAGGAAAAGAACTTATTGCTGAAGCCATTCATTATCGCAGCAATCGACGCGACAAACCGTTTCATCGGATTAATTGTGCTGCTCTAACGGAATCCATTATTAACAGTGAACTTTTTGGCCACGAAAAGGGCGCGTTCACGGGAGCCGATACTCAAAAGATCGGATTTTTTGAAAAATCCAATGAAGGCACGCTCTTTTTGGATGAAATTGGTGATATTCCCCTTCAAACACAGGTGTCACTTTTGCGAGTGCTTGAAACAGGCACTTTTCAACGGGTGGGCGGCACCCAAACAATCCGGATCGATACCCGTATCCTTTGTGCAACTAACCAGGATCTTTCAGATGCCATTCAAGACAAACGTTTTCGAGAAGATCTTTTCTATCGAATCAATGTGGTATCCATAGATGTACCCCCGTTGAGAGAACGGAATTTGGACATTCCTCTTCTTGTTCTCTATTTCATAGAAAAATATTCTCAGGAAAATGCTAAAAATATTAAAGGAATATCAAAATCGGCATTAAACATATTGACTCAATACCACTGGCCGGGCAATGTGCGGGAGTTGGGAAATGTCATTAAACATGCGCTGATATTCTGTAAAACGAAAAAAATTCAACCCGCCAATTTACCAGACAGCCTTAAACAGGCGTTTCAGACCAAAAAATTCCGTTTAACGCTCACATCGCCCTCTCTTCCTTTGGCAGAAGCCACTTTGATTCAGAAGGTGTTGCATGAAAATCATTGGAATTTGAAACAAGCCGCCATGGAGCTGGAAATCGCCCGGGGCACGCTCTATAGTAAAATAAAAAAATACCGGTTGAAAAAGACACCGCCTCCGACCACAGGTTGATATTATAACCTCAATTGAACATCATCCGATGATGTCGTATCCGACAGGCATCGCCCGCTATGTCGGATTTTGAACGTTCCCATCTTCCCGGTTAATTCAATAACCTTCCGGAATTTTGTATCCAACACGAATCGAGGATTCTTTCTGCGAACGCCTTGTCCTCAATTGGCCTGCGATTTAATTATTTAACAAATTCAGAACAATCAACGACGTCGAGACCAATTTTATTCTTCCGCCTCCCCCCAATCCGAGCCGTCTTCAGATGGTCCAAAGCATCCGCGCTTTAGCCGAATTTAAAAGGAAAATAGTCGTTAAAGATGTTGGATTTTGAACAGTTTGTATGGATACGCCTTGATCACTGGAAGGTTTTTTTTTCGGGCTGGAACCATCCTTCAATCCAACATATTATATTTATTTCATATTTCAACTTAATTTCAACCATGGCACGCGAGTTGCTCTTATCATAGTCAAAACGAGGCAACGTGGCCGCAAGGATGGCATAAGAATCACAAAAATCATTTAAACAGGAGTTGCCATGTTTAATAAAAAACAAAAACAATTACGGGCGGATATCTATTTGAAATGTTTTGTATGCAACGAGCATGAAGCACGTCATATATGTATTTTTGAATGGAATGGATTAGATTTTAAATTATGTCTGTGCCCGAAATGCGCTACATTAAACAACCAACGTCCGACCACCGACCTGCTTCAAAAGGTTGCCTAATATCTATATTATATTGACATCATTATTAATTTGTCATTTCTAAGTGAGGAAAGCAAATGCGAAGTTTTTGGAATAAAAGAAAAAATTTGTTTAAATTACTAATGCCCCCCAATCCCGTGATATTGCTCATCCTCATGAGTCTTTAGAAAAATTGCGCGTTGACATCGCGCACCACCCCCGGTATATGAATTCTATTTAGCGTCCATCCATAAATAGTCTTTTTGCCCAATCTCTGAGTTATGCTTAAAAAATAATCCTCNNAAAAATCCTCATTTCTGGATGGACACGATTTAACTGATCGAATAGCGGATTGGTCTTCACTTTCAGTTACGACCCAACAAGATGGATAATCTTTTTAAATGGAACAAAAAGTCTTTTAATGAAAAAAGAGTGGCAAATACTGCAGCCTGATGTCCACTTGGTCGAAAAACTTTGCGGAATGCTGAATTGCCATCCTGCCATTGCCTCAATATTGATCAATCGTAATATTTTTTCCACAGAAGATGTGTCAAACTTTTTCAACACATCCCTCAGCCAGCTAAGGCCGCCCTTTTCTATAAAGGATATGGATGTCGCGGTTGACCGAATTTTGTCAGCCCTTGAGAGAAAAGAAAAAATCTTGATTTTTGGCGATTATGATGTTGACGGAGTTACCGCCACAAGCATCCTCCTGGATTTTTTACGTTCAGCCGGTGCGAACGTGTCTTATTACATTCCACACAGAATAACGGAAGGCTTTGGTCTGAAAAAAAACCATATTTCAGATGTCGCGATGCCCAATGGAATACACCTCATTATCACCG
>DNGT01000405.1 GCA_003486165.1 Desulfobacteraceae bacterium | reverse complement strand
GATTCTTATGTTTTTCTGTTTTTTATTTATCTTGACCTCTGCTAAACTTTGATCCAAAGACGATAAAAAATAGATATCCTGATAATATGAGAAAAGCGACATCCCACAAGATAGTTTCGATGCCGATGGTACTTCCCTTGGTGGTTGAAAAACATCCGCAGTTGACATCCAGACCTCTCGCCAAATTAAAGCATAATGCTCCGATATACACGATAAGCAGAGTATTACACCATATTATCGTTCCCGGCATCCAGAACCCGACNNTCGCAGGTTTCTCCGTCACAATAGGTAATGATGGGCGTGTTGACAGATATATCTTTTGTGACTTCCATAAACCTCTGGTCAACGTCATGCCAGGGAAGACTGCGAGCACCCCTGATATGAGCTTTTTCATAATCATCATTCGGGCGGGCATCAATAAAAATGGCTGCTTCCTGTAAAAACAGGCTTTTTGCTTCGACAAGAGATATGTCCAGCCGTTCGCCAGAAGGTGACGTCATGCGGGCTTCCATGGACCAGTCCTCAAAAAGCGGCAGCCGGTTGTCTCGAAACTGATTGATCGAAAATCCGAGAAAAACAGCCAGAGTAAACATGGCAGCGCACTGCCAAACCGATTGCAGAAAATGTTGCCCGAGCGTTTTTGATGTTTTTTCTTGAAATTGTATGAACATACCGAAGGAGTTTCCTATTTTCGAAAAGCATGCATTAGTTCTATGATAAAAGTCAATGCCAATGTTATCGCTCGCAATTTAGATTAGGGCCTGATCAAAATCATTGATCAGATCCTCGGTGCTTTCCAGTCCCACGGAAAGTCGAATCAGACGGTCGGAGATGCCGGCGGCTTTGCGTTCCGCGGGGGACAGACCCGAATGAGAAGTGGTTACCGGTCGGGTGATCAGGGTTTCAACACCGCCGAGACTCGGTGCACTGATGGGAAGATGTGTGCGTGCAATAAACGCATCTGCGGTTGACACGTCACCTTTGATTTCAAAACTGAGCATTCCGCTGAAACCATCCAACAATTCCTGAGCCAAATGGTATCCGATACAGGTATTCAATCCAGGATAATTGACTGTTTCCACGGCTGGATGATCCGAAAGAAATTTGGCGATAGTTAGCGCACTTTCATTCTGATGCTTCATTCGAACAGCCAGCGTTTTCAGACCCCGGTGTAAAAGAAAACAGGCGTGCGGATCCAGGGATCCGCCCAAGTGAATGAGTTTATGGGCAATTTTATGAACAAAATCTTTACGTCCGATAACGGCGCCGGCCACAATATCGGAATGGCCGTTGAGATATTTGGTGCAGCTATGCAACGATAGATCAAATCCCAATTCTGCCGGACGGAAGTTGACGGGGCTGGCAAAGGTATTGTCGATCATGGAAATCAACCCGTGGTTGCGAGCAAACGCAACCACTGCTTTTAGATCCGCCACCGCCATTAATGGGTTGGTGATAGTTTCCACATAAATGACCCGTGTGTTGGGCTTTAATTGCCTGGCCCATGTATCGGGTTCATTGCCGTTCACGAAATCAAAGGACACCCCTAAAGTTTTAAAATCCGAATTCATGAAATCGAGGGTGCCGCCATACAGACAATCCTGGACCAGAAAATGGTCTCCCGGAGACAACAGGGCCAGAAAGGTTGTTGTGATGGCGGCCATGCCGCTGGCAGTGACCAGGGCGTCATCGGCATTTTCAAGGGCCGCAAGCTTTTGATGCAGAGCAAGGTGATTGGGGGTGTTGTTCATGCGGATGTATTTGAGCTTGTCATAATGGTCTTGGCCTGCATATTGAAAGGTTGATGATTGAAATATCGGCAGGGTAACCGCTCCTTCGATGCGGGGTTTCGGTTCACCGGCATGAATCAGTTTGGTTTCGATGTGCATGGGCCGTTGAGTCATAATATAAATCCTCCTATTTTCTAATTCGTTCGAAAAGAAAATTACCTATCGAACCCCATATCCTTTGTCAACATCGCTCTTTTCGTTAGAATTTTTTCAAAAATAATAGTACACACCTTCTAAAAGATCATTCATTGTTTTAGTAAAATCACTATGAGGTTGAAATTCAACCTTTAAACCTGTATGAAAAGATCCATGAGAAGAGAGTTTTTGCCATTTTCAAGACCGAGTATTACCGAAGCGGATATCGCCGCTGTCAGCGAGGTCCTTCGTTCCGGATGGATTACCACCGGTTCGAAAAATGCCGAATTTGAAGAAAAATTTTGCAAATATACCGGCTGTGCGAGAGCGGTAGCGCTGTCTTCGGCAACCGCGGGGATGCATATTGCTTTGAAGGCCCTGAAAATAGGCCCCGGAGACGAGGTGATTACCCCATCCATGACATGGGTCTCCACAGTGAACCTCATTGTTCTGAGTGGTGCAACACCTGTTTTTNNCGGTTGACATGGCTCCTGTGCGAAAGCTTGCCGAAAGCCGTAATATTGCCATCATCGAAGATGCAGCCCATGCCATTGGCACCGAATATCATGGTGAAAAAATCGGTAAAAAGGGCACCTCGATATTTTCCTTCCACCCCATTAAAAATATTACCTCAGGTGAAGGTGGCATGTTTTGTTCAGAGGATGTTGACCTTGTTGATCAGATTCGTCGGTTAAAATTTCATGGACTGGGTGTCGATGCCTTTGATCGAGGAACACAGGGGAGATCCCCCCAGGCCCAGGTACTGGAACCCGGCTTTAAATATAACCTGCCGGATATTTTGGCTGTTCTCGGAATTCAACAGCTGGCCAGAGTTGAAGATTTTAATGATAAACGAACACAACTGGCCATACATTATCGAGAAAGGTTGACTGAAGTTGAAGAACTTCGTCCCCTGGCAGTTCCGGCTTATTCCCATAAACATTCATGGCACTTGTTTATTGTTCGTTTAGATGTTGAAAAATCGAAACTTAATCGAAACAATTTCATGGAAGAACTTAAAAAGAAAAATATCGGTACAGGCCTTCATTTCCGCGCCGTGCACCAGCAGAAATATTATATGGAAACCATGAAGACTCCATCAGGCATGTTGCCCAATACAGAATGGAATTCTGAACGCATATGCTCTTTGCCGCTTTTCCCGGGGATGACGTACGAAGATGCTGATGACGTTGTCGATGCCATAAAGGATATTTTGAAATCATGAGCGATCGAATATTACTGTCAGTTGTTATTCCGGTGTTTAATGAAGAAGAAAACCTGGATGAACTCATTCGGCGTTGCCTTTTGGCTTGTGATCAAACACGATGCCGTTTTGAAATTGTTCTGGTTAACGATGGAAGCTCGGACGGTTCTGCCGAAAAAATCGATGCTGCCGCAAAAAACAATCCAGGTAAAGTGGTAGGGGTTTTTTTAAACCGAAATTACGGACAGCATGCAGCGGTCATTGCCGGTTTCGAACAATCCAAGGGGGATGTTGTTATAACACTGGATGCCGATCTGCAAAATCCCCCCGAAGAAATTCCACGATTAGTCGACGCCATGGACAAAGGGTATGACGTGGTGGGAACCGTAAGACTTCAAAGACAGGATACTCTATTTCGAAGGGTGGCTTCGGCCATTATCAATAAGGCGGTTCAAAAATCGACAGGTGTCATGATGCATGACTATGGCTGTATGTTACGTGCTTATCGCAGGCATATTGTCGAGGCGATACTGATGTGTAGGGAACACAGCACTTTTATTCCCATTCTTGCCAACAGCTTTGCACGGGCTACCACTGAGATCGACGTCGGACATGAAGCGCGCAAACAGGGGCAGTCAAAATACAGTCTTATGAAGCTTGTGATGCTGCATTTTGACCTGTTAACCAGCATGACAACCTTCCCGTTGCGGCTTCTGAGCATTCTCGGCGGGATTGTCTCATCAGCAGGGATCGGCTTTGGCTTGTTTCTTTTACTGATGCGTATCTATTACGGGGCTGAATGGGCGGCCCAAGGTGTGTTTACCCTTTTTGCGATTTTATTTATATTTGTCGGTGCCCAATTCATTGCCATGGGATTACTTGGAGAGTACATTGGCAGGATTTACCATGACGTAAGAGCCCGTCCCCGTTACTTTGTGCAGCGGGTTTCAGGTGACAGCAATATTAATAGCGAAACAGACACAAAAGGACAAAAATGAGAGCAATTGTATTGGCCTATCACAATATCGGATGTGTTGGAATTGAAGCTCTTTTGAAAAAAGGGTTCGAGATCGCGGCGGTGTTCACACATAAGGACAACCCGAATGAAAATATATGGTTTCAGTCTGTGGCCGAACTTGCATCAAGTTATGAGATTTCTGTATTTTCGCCGGAAGATATCAATCATCCCATATGGGTGCAAAAAATTAAAAAGATGGCTCCGGATATTCTTTTTTCTTTTTATTATCGCAATATGGTCAGTTCAGACATTCTGAATATTCCGCCATCGGGCTGTCTGAACCTGCACGGTTCTCTTTTGCCGAAATATCGCGGGAGATGTCCCATTAACTGGGTGTTGGTCAACGGTGAAACTGAAACCGGCGTTACCCTGCATTACATGACGCCNNCCACCCCGAACACCTCAAGACCACTCCCTTGCCACCTATTTTGGCGGCAGGGGCCCGGAAGATGGTAAAATTGACTGGGGTCAAGATGCAAAAAACATCAAAAATCTTGTCAGAGCAGTATCCCGTCCCTATCCCGGAGCATTCAGCTACATGGGCCATCGCAAATGCATCTTCTGGTCAGTGAGCGTTGTGAATGAAAGCGGTGGTATGCCCGGTACCGTTCTTTCAGTTGATCCGTTTGTAATNNTATATATGAACGGAAGACAGCTCGCAGCGGAAATGCACTTTGTTCAAGGAATGAAATTCGATGAGCCTTCTATATGCCGTGTTGAGCCTATGCGAAAGAAGCAGGTCCTTATTCTGGGGGTCGACGGGTTCATCGGCAACCACCTCAGTGAGCGACTTCTGAACAGTGGAAAGTATGAAGTCCATGGAATGGACCTTGGATCGACTTCGATTCAAAGGCTGCGGGATCAAACTGGATTTCATTTTTCCGAAGGGGATATTTCGATCCATCGCGAATGGATAGAATATCATGTGAGAAAGTGCGACATGGTGAT
>DNGT01000179.1 GCA_003486165.1 Desulfobacteraceae bacterium | reverse complement strand
ATATGGTTTTTAAATAATGAAACAGATCGCTTCCTCTTATGTCGGTGTGAAATCTGTAAAAACGATCTTGCTTATGTTACTCATTATTACCGGCTGTGTGACACACCCTCCACAAAAGTCCATAATAATTCCAGAACCGCTTGAAACCCCTATCGAGATATTCAACCCTGATACAATGTCTGAACTTATTCAAAAAAAAATCATGAGATTTTCGGGCAAAAAGCGATTTACATGCCAGTCAGAGCTTATTCGCGACATATCTCTAATTCCTTCATTTTATCAACAAAGGAAATTTTCGCCAGCATGGATGGGGAAAAATGGGGAGTTTCTTTTGGCAGATGACTTGCTCGAAGAAATTAAAAACTGCAAAAAGCATGCTTTAAAACCCGAATACTATCACTTTAAAGCCATTGAGACTTTACTCAACACAGTTAGAGATAATCACCATACACCTTCTTTCATTAGTCAAGATATGGCTGCAGATCTCGATATATTGTTAACCGACGCGTTTTTGCTTTTTTCTTCCCATTTGCTTTTCGGTCTCGTGAATCTGCAAGCCGTCCATATAAAAGGGGAATCGTTCAACCCGGATATTGATTTGGTCGGCGTTCTCAACAATGCCTTAAAAGATCAAACCATACGAAAAACACTACAAAATCTTTCACCTCAGAATCAAGAGTATCTAAATCTTCAATCGGCAATGAAAAAATATAGAGAACTGGTCTCTAAAAATGAATCGTTCCACATACCTGTCGGGGAGAAATTACAATACGGGGTTTCGCATGAACGAGTCCGCACGTTAAGAAATCGGCTAATCTTCTTGGGAGATTTGAAAGCCACGGAGACCCAAAATCCAACTTTTTTTGACTCTGACCTTGAAAAAGCTGTAAAGTCATTTCAATTTCGTCATGGACTCTTAGTGGATGGTATGGCAGGCCGCCAAACTGTTACGGCTATGAACATCTCTACCCAGAAAAGATTGCGTCAAATCGAAATTAATTTAGAGCGATGGCGGTGGTTGCCAAGAGACCTGGGTATCCAATACATCTTGGTAAATATAGCAAACTTCAAATTGACCGTGGTTGAACGCAGGCAGCAGATTATGGAAATGCGGGTGGTTGTTGGAAAGCCTTATCGAAAAACACCGGTATTTAGTGGAAGAATGCAGTTTCTCGTAATAAATCCATTTTGGAACGTTCCCACAAAGTTGGCATTGAAGGATCTTGCGCCAAAAGTCTGCTCAGACCTTGATTACCTGGCAGCAAAAAAAATAAAGGTATATAAAAACTGGCAGCAAGATTCACCTGAAATAGACCCGTTGTTCATCAGTTGGTGCAATTTGACCCTGGCATCTTTCTTTCCTTATAAACTGCAACAAGCCTCTGGCCCTTACAATCCACTGGGAAAAATAAAATTTATATTCCCCAATAAATATGCCGTTTACCTTCACGACACACCGGATAAATCTTTATTTGACAAAAGTCTAAGAGATTTCAGCTCCGGATGCATCCGCGTGGAAAAGCCCTATCTTCTGGCTGAATTTCTTTTAAAATCAGATCCTCGTTGGACAAAAGAAGCCATTTTGGATTTATTTGAAAGCTCAGAGCGTAAAAGCATTTTTCTAAATGAACAAATTCCCGTCCATCTGGTTTATATCACTGCGTGGGCAGATAATGACGGCGTCGTTCATTTCCGTAATGATGTTTATGAACAAGACCGGATATTGTATGCCGCCTTGAAAGAACGGCCCAATCAATTTTGGAAGCTCATAGTTGATGACGAAACTTCTTTCTTTGATGATGTGGATGTATTTTAGGGACATCTTCACAAATGAAGTTTATTTCTCTTTATGAAACAATCTGGAGAAATAGATGGGTTAATAATTTTCCAAATACATATAAGAATGGGGACGTTCGTGCAGAACCACTGTTACGGAAATATTATGAAAACCGCAACAGGGTCGCCATTGATAATTCCCCAAACACTTGCTGAGCTTGTGATGTGCCAAGTTAACAATACTTACATCATGATGCCTGAATCTCAGGTTTGGTCTTCAGGTCTTTGATGTTATTGATGGCCAGTTATGCCCGTTTAGGCGGCGCGCAAGATCACTCCGGAGATGATTATAGGCGCTTTTTTATGTTTTTACTGAACGTGTTAACCTTTTCTATGATGTTCTCTAAATCGACGGTCAGAAATTTTCGATCCTTGATGAGGATACGTCCGTTTACGATGACATCTTGAACATCCGATCCCTGTGCGGAATAGACGATATGGGACACCGGGTTGTAAACCGGTACGAGATGAGGTTTATGGGTATCGATGATAATGACATCCGCTTTTTTACCGATTTCCAGTGAACCGGTGATATCTTGAAGACCCAGGGATTTCGCCCCTTCAATGGTGGCCATTTTCAGAACGGTAAGGGCATCCATCAGCGTGGGGTCCATNNACCGATCTTATCCAGGTATTTTATGGGTGTTGTGTGATGTTTTGTTTGAATCAATACATATTCATCCTTGGTTTCGGCGGCGTGAATCTGGAAAAGTACGCCTTTAGCGTCAGCAGCATCTTTGGCTTTTTTTAATGTCGCTTCGGAACAGGTATAGGGCGAGTGACAAAATATCGAAGGGGTAATCAGAGGCGATTTGTTTTTCCACTTTTGTATGAATTTTAAAGCGTTGTTGACGTTGTCCTCCGGCTCCGGCACCCCTGGTGCCGGAAAATCGATAACCCCTTGTCCCAATATCGCCCGCATTCCGATGTCGTTCACCGCTGCTGCAACATGGTTTTCATGAAAATATCCGTCACAGCAAGTGGTGGTTCCCGACAATAACATTTCTGCACCCGAGAGCAACGCCCCTATTCTTACGGATTCAGGGTGAATATGATTCGCTTCGGCAGGAAAAATATATTCATTCAGCCATTTGGAAAGGGGAAGGTCATCTGCCAAACCTCTGAACAGTGCCATGGGAAGGTGGGTGTGGGTATTGACAAGGCCCGGCATTATGATACCGCCACGGGCATCAAAGATCTTTTTTCCTTCAGGGAGCGGGGCATCGTTTTCACGTGGTTCAATTTTGGCCAGTTTATCGTTTTTTATACAAAGAACACCGTCATTGATAATGTCAAAATCAGAGTTCATCGTAATAACGGTGCCGTTGTGTATGACAATATTATAATTCATTGCTTTTTACCGTAACAAATTTTACCGATCACATTTTTGATAATCGCTTCAAGTCTTGGAACAGCTTCGTTAGCAACAGCGATAACCTCGTCAACGGTTGTCTGCATCGGGTTGTCCGGATCATTGATGTTGGTGATGGTTGACAGGCCGAGCACTTTTATCCCTGCATGGACCGCGGCAATGACTTCCTGGATGGTTGAAAAACCAACGGCATCGACGCCAATGGTTCTTAAAAAGCGAACTTCGGCCCGGGTTTCAAGGGACGGGCCTTTAAGGCCGACATACACCCCTTTTTGCAACGGGATGTCTTCATCTGTTCCGGCGGTTTCTGCAAGTTCGGCAAGCTTTTTATCATAGGCTTCGATCATATCCGGGAACCGGACGCCCCAACTTTCTTCATTGGGCCCGATTAAAGGGTTTGAGCCAGTCAAATTGATATGATCAACAATGATCATGATGTCGCCGGCAGTAAACTTAGGATTCAAACCGCCGGCAGCATTCGAAAGGATCAGCACCTTAATGCCGAGCTCTTGCATCACCCGTATGGGAAAGGTCACCTCCAGAGGTGAATACCCCTCATAAAGGTGAAAGCGTCCCTGCATGGCCATGATCTGTTCTCCGTATATGTCTCCGAAAAGAAGCCGGCCATAATGACTTTCAACCGTTGGTGTCGGGAAATTCGGTATATCTTCGTATTCAAAGGATACGGATATATCCAGGAACTCGGTACTCGCTCCGAGACCGGTTCCTGTTATCAGTCCGATTTTGGGTGATTTTTTAATATAAGATTTTAGAAATTGAGCAGTTTCAACGGCTTTGTGTTTATCCTTCTTCATATAGAGTTCCCAGATGATATATTCGGTATTAGAAACATCTCTTACATTTTACCTTTGGAGAGTCTTTGCCGGCATGATAATCCAACATCTTGCCGACGTCAAGAAAACGAATAAGCGGCCAGGGCTTATGGGTGCTTAAGCACAAGTTTCAGTCGGTTGGGAAGAGATATGCGCCGTCGCGAAGCTTTTTCCTGTGTAATGGGATTCAAATACGTTTACCTTGAAAAAGCGNNCGAGGTCGGCCGGCACATCAATATAGAGCTTCACACCATATCTGATATTAACGAGATTACCGGTGAAGTCGGCAATTTTAAGGTTACGCTGAACAAGGGCGCACGATATATCGATATGGACAAATGTACCGCATGCGGGGACTGTACCCAGGTGTGTCCGGTAAGCCTTGAAAGTCTTTACGATGAGTGTCTCATCGACAGAAAAGCGGTTTACAAGCCCTATGCACAGGCTGTACCCGGAGCATATACCATAGACAAAAGGGATCAATCGCCCTGCACCAATGCCTGCCCCAATGCTGTCAATGCCCACGGATATGTAGCCATGATCAGCCAGGGCAAATATCAGGAGGCCCT
>DNGT01000293.1:7852-9683 GCA_003486165.1 Desulfobacteraceae bacterium | reverse complement strand
CGCCGGTAGGCAATAACCTGCGCATAATTGGGTATCATCGCTCTGTCCCGAATCCTCACCGTTGCCGAGACAAGTTGATAGTTCAGCGTGATGTACCATTTCAGCAGGTCCTGATCCATTTTTCGGTAATTTGGAAACCGTTCTTCATTTTCGGGTTTCATCACCTCTTCCACAAGCTGATTGACCAAAGATTCACGCAAATCAACAAGAATATTGTAGATTTCGGTACTTTTTCTGTAAGCCACCCGCTCCAAAAGCAATTCATTGCGGAATTCCCAGTTTTTCGGGTGGGTGATCATTTTTTCGGTGATAAACAATAAACGCCGCAGGATATGATACCGCGGCGTAGGTTTCCAGTCTAAAGCCTTGAAGGTTACAGAAGCATCTATGGTCAGTTTCTTGTCAATATATTCCGCCATCCAGGGCTTCTCAATCGTTTCCTTTCCGGTCAACCATCCCAAAAACGATAGAACGACCAAACCCAGTCGTGCAAATGTCTTGGGCATCTTAAACGGTTTAACGTCGTGTCCGTAATAGTAGCGTGTGGCGGTTCGAAAAAGATCAATATGAGGAACACTCCCTTGCGAACCGGCAATATATACGGCCAATTGAGGCAGCGTATCGCTGATGTCTATAATTCTAAGAAACAGCTTAATAAGGTCCTTGATATGGATATACGGTACGGCAGATTCGCCGTGTCCCCCCAATATTCTCGATAAGAGTGTCTTTTTGGAAAGCCAGGATTTCAACAGCATGTACAATATGGGATATTCGCACCAGTCACTGAATACGGCAGCCAATCGAACGATGGAGCAAGGAAGCGTTTCTGAATAATCCTTAATTATTTCCTCCGCCCGTCGTTTGCTTCTTGCATAGGGGAAATCCGCGTCAACAGGACTTTTCTCGGTAAGCGCCCTGCCGGAAGGAGGAAATTTGCAAGCAGCCAAAGAACTGGAAAAAACAAACCGTTTTGCGCCCAGCATTTTTGACAACTCAAGGAGATATCGGGTGCCGGTGACATTGGTCTCCTCATACGCAGGATTTTCATTCAAGGTAAAGTCATAATAACCGGCCAGGTGCAGGACATAATCTATTCCTCCGTGTTCTTGAACATATTCAAAGACTCTCAGAAGATTTTTCCACTGGGTGATATCCGCCTGCAGCCAGTGGGTATGTTCATTTTCCGGAACACCGGCCTCTTTTTGGCTTCTTCGTGCAATACAAAAGATACGAAATTTCCCGGATACGGCGATAACAAAATGTCTTCCGATGAAACCCGAGGCTCCGGTCACCAAAATTCCCGGCAATCTGTTGTTCATTTTACCCTTTTTTTATATCTATCGGCACCACAAATTCATTGAGCGTTTTACGTGATTGATGTATTAAAATAATTTTAATATTATAGTTTGATATCGCACGATATAACAGCACTATTGAGGGAAAAATGCAATACCATTATCTTTTTGGCCCGGTGCCTTCACGAAGATTGGGAATTTCCCTGGGGGTGGACTTGGTCCCCATGAAGACATGCTCGATGAATTGCATCTACTGCGAATGCGGCAAAACCTCTCACTTGACATTGGAACGTAAAGAATATGTTTCGTTTGAAGCCGTCAAAAAAGAGCTGACCCATTATTTGGGGCATCATGCCCGGCCGGATTACATCACTTTTTCCGGTTCCGGTGAACCGACACTCAATTCAAAAATCGGCGATGTGATCCGCTTTCTGAAAGATCAGGTTCCTGATGTTCCGGTGGCAGTTCTGACCAACAGCACATTATTTTCCCAGAAACAGGTACGATCAGACATTAAAAATGCTCTGGTGGTCATC
>DNGT01000293.1:0-7816 GCA_003486165.1 Desulfobacteraceae bacterium | reverse complement strand
AGGAACTTGAACATATTTTGGATGTCTTTCAGATGGAAAATGCCGCCATTGTCGCTGATCCACCCGAGCACAAGGCGCTTTTTGCCTATCGCAAAGACACAGCGGCTGCCATTTTGGGAACCATTGCCAGACGACCGTGTACTTCAAAAGACTTGTCTGAAATTTTGGGGTTACAGGTCAAGGAAGTGGATACTTATCTGAAATCCCTGGAAGCAGATAAAAAAATAAAGATTGTAAAACAAAAAAGGGGATTGTTTTATCAATTAAAAAAATCGTCAAACACCGTAACGAGATTCTTTTGAAAGACAACCTGACATATATGATACTGTTTAGCATCAAAACCTTAAGCGCCATGTTCTACGAGTTTAATGTTTCCTGGATTGGAAAAACACCGCCCGACCCATGGGCGGATCTTCATCTTGTGCTGCTGCTGAACCACACCACTTTCACCGGGCGACCATGCCCATCCAAGAGCTGACTATAAATGCCGCCGTTGTGAGTAATGTTCATCTCGATCCTGATCCGGACGGAATCTACCTGAGCATTAATCTTTTTTGTGTCNNAAGTCAAGATGCAAATTAAGTCCGGCAAACTGATTTGTCGACGAAAAAATTGTACATAAATCAAGAAGGCAATGCTGTTTTAAACTATCGGGGGATTTCCGGCACACACAAAGCTTACAGCGCAGCCGCTGTATTACAATCCGAAATACGGATCCTCAGAGGTGAAACGCCCACTATCCGGGACGAAAATGCTTTCAGGGACAAATACGTGTTCTTTGGTTTCTCTGCTCCCGGGCTGTATGATCTTCGTTCTGCTCCGGTTGATGGTGTATATCCCTGAATGGAAATTCAGGCCACTTTATTAGACAATTTTCTTTCCGGTGATTTTATGCGCCGGTCTTTGACGTGGCTGACAATAACAATTGTTTTTTCCCTGGCACTTGCTTTCGCTATTTCAGCTTCTGTTTTCAGCAGCCCTTCGGGAAGCGTGACGGTGGGTCTTGTTTTTTTCTCTATTCCGGTTTTTCTTTCCTTTGCTTCATATCTTTATGGCCTATGGATGTCATTGGTCGTTCAAGAAACATCAGCTGCATTCACCATCGCTTTGGCCCTTGTCGTCAATTATGCAACCGAGGGGAAACACAAGCGGTTCATCAAAAATGCCTTTCAACGGTATCTCAGCCCGGCGGTTATCGAACAACTCATCCAGCATCCGGAACGCCTTAAGCTGGGCGGTGAACGTAGAGTTTTTTCCATCTTTTTTTCAGATCTTCAGGGATTTACATCTATTTCCGAGGGGTTGGATCCCGAGGAGCTTACTGCACTTTTAAACGACTCCCTTTCAGCAATGACCAACATCATCCATGAAGAAAACGGCACCTTAGACAAGTATGAAGGAGACGCCATTATCGCCTTCTGGAATGCACCGCTGGAAGTGCCTAAGCACGGTGTTAAGGCTGTTCGAGCGGCAATCCGCTGTCAAAAAATTCTTGCAGAAATGCGCCCGGGATTCAAGGAACGGATCGGAAAGGAAATGTTCATGCGCATCGGCATTAACA
This sequence comes from Desulfobacteraceae bacterium, assembly GCA_003486165.1. Classification (GTDB taxonomy): domain Bacteria; phylum Desulfobacterota; class Desulfobacteria; order Desulfobacterales; family UBA11574; genus UBA11574. Next base: position 6,255 of record DNGT01000293.1, on the reverse strand, counting down.
CCGGCCCCGTCGNNTAAACATAGCAGCGCGGCTGGAGGGAGCAAACAAACAATTCGGCACCTACACCATGATCTCCCAGACCACACGGGACATGCTGGGAGACATTCTGACAGTATAAGCTTGCAAGAATAGCCGTGGTCGGCCGCAGGGAACCGGTGGTCGTTTATGAACCCATGATGGCCGAGGAATCTGAAACCCGAAAGGATATATTAGAAACTTTTTCCAAAGGCTTACAACTGTTTTGCAAAGGCGAATTCTCACAAGCGCTGGAAATATTTTTAACCGTCCAAGAACTTGATCCTTCTTCGGCGGCATACGCGAAAAAATGTCGGTCAATCATGAAAGCTCCGCCAAATGATTGGCGGGGAGTTTGAGTTATGGACAGTAAATAATAGAGCACTGGAATGATAGGAGATAGCCGGTATCCGGTGAGCAATCGAAAGAAAAGCGGGTTACCTCTAATGTAAAATCTGACTGAGAAACAGTTTGGTTCGATTGTGCTGGGGATTTTTGAAAAATTCTTCGGGAGTGTTTCCTTCGACAATTTGACCGAAATCCATGAAAAGGACCCGGTGGGCCACACTCTTGGCAAATCCCATTTCATGAGAAACCACGATCATGGTCATCCCCTCCCGGGCCAGCTCGATCATAACGTCCAAGACTTCTTTGATCATTTCCGGGTCAAGGGCGGAGGTGGGTTCATCAAAAAGCATGACTTTCGGGTTCATGCACAGACTTCTGGCAATAGCGACACGCTGCTGCTGGCCGCCGGACAATTGCCCGGGGTATTTTTTTGCCTGTTCTGCAATATGCACCTTCTCCAGGTAATACATGGCGGTTTCTTCAGCTTCCTTCTTCGGTACTTTTCTCACCCATATGGGACCCAACGTCAGATTTTCGATGATGCTCAGGTGAGGAAAAAGGTTAAAATGTTGAAACACCATACCGACTTCCGTACGAACTTTTTCGATATTTTTGATATTGTTGGTCAGTTCGATGCCGTCCACCACAATGCGTCCCCGTTGGTGTTCTTCCAGACGGTTGATGCAGCGGATCAGTGTCGATTTCCCGGATCCTGAAGGACCGCAAATGACAATGCGCTCTTTTTTATGAACGGTGAGGTTGATTCCCTGAAGTACATGGAAATCACCGAACCATTTATGCATATCGACGATCTCGATGATGGCTTCATCAGACAGCGTTTGTTCCGTGGTGACTGAGGATTCTGTGTCCATAAAAACGTTTAATCTCCCCTCGACAGTTCCTTTTCCAACTTTCTACTGTAATTCGACATGGAAAAACAACCCAAAAAGTAAAGAATGGCCACAAAAACATAGGCTTCTCTGCTAAACCCCATCCACTCCGGGTTGGAAAGGACCGTTTGGGTGGTCTTGAGTAAATCATAAAGAGCGATGATCACCACAAGGGATGTGTCTTTGAAGGCAGAGATAAGCTGACTGACCGTGGGCGGGATGACGATTTTCAACGCCTGGGGAAGGATTACCAGTCGCATGGTCTGGTAATAATTCAGCCCGATAGACCCGGCAGCCTCGTACTGCCCTCTGGACATTCCCTGAAGCCCACCCCGAACCACCTCTGCAATATAGGCGGCCGTAAACAAAATGATGGCCACCTGGGCCCGGAGAATCTTGTTGATGGTTACCCCTTCAGGCAGAAGCAGCGGGAAAATAATCGACGACATAAAGAGCAGGCTGATCAAGGGAACGCCTCTGATCAATTCAATATACACAATGCAGAGTGTTTTTACGGCACGCATTTTAGACTGACGACCCAGCGCCAAGACAACCCCAAGTGGATATGCCGCCGTGAGTCCAAAAACAGACAGCAGCAGCGTCAACGGCAAACCGCCCCACTGGGTGCTCTCCACCGGGTCAAGTCCAAAAAGACCCCCTCTCAACAGCAGGCCCATGGCAAAAAGACCCGCGATCCAGGCATATGCCAGAGGCTTTTTCCAGTGTTTACGGTTCTGACTGAAAAACAGCAGGACAAAGAGAATGATCATGGCCAAAAGGGGCCGCCACTGAAGATCGTAGGGATAGAAACCGAACAGGATAAACCGAAAATTCGATGAAATAACCGACCAGCAGGCACCGCCGGCATCGCGGCATACCTGTCCTGTGGTGTTCCAAACGCCGTCGATGAAGGCCCATCGAAAAAAAGGCGGAACGGTTTTCCACAGAAAAAAAAGAGTCACTATGGTCAGCGCTGAATTAAACCAGCCGTTAAATAGGTTGGCCTTTATCCAACCGATAACTCCCACACTGACCACCGGCGGCTTGATTTCCTCTTTGGATGTTTTTTGGATGATATCTTCCACGAATTTAATTATCTTTCTACAAGAGCCGTCTTTTTGTTATACCAGTTCATAAACGCCGAAGTCAGCAGACTGAAAAAGAGATAGACCAGCATAATCAGCGCAACCCCTTCAACGGCCTGGCCGGTCTGGTTAATGGTCGTGTTGGCCACAGATACAAAATCAGGAAACCCGATGGCCACGGCCAGCGAGCTGTTTTTGGTCAGGTTCAGCATCTGGCTGGTGAGCGGCGGAATGATCACCCGAAGGGCCTGGGGTAAAATCACCAGGTTGAGCACCATGGGGGGCCTAAGGCCCAGGGACATGGCAGCCTCTGTCTGGCCTTTACTGACCGACTGAATTCCTGCCCTTACAGCTTCTGCGACAAATGCGGCCGTATAGAGAACCAGACCCAANNTCCTAACAAAAGCCCCACGGACAATCGAAATACTGGAAAAAGTTGTCCTGTCCGCTCCTGACGTTTTTTTGCCCACCGGCGCACCAGATAAACAATAAAACAGCCGGTTAGAAAAGCGATGGCCATATAGGCATGTGCCGGATGGGTCTTGGGAACGGCAAACGCAACCCCGCGATTGCATAAAAAGATGCCGGTTATGGGGTTGATGGCCTGCCTGGGAGATGGAAGGGTTTCATAAAAAATGGCATACCAGAAAAACAGTTGCAACAGCACCGGGATGTTCTGCATCACTTCAATATAAATGGCCGCCAGTCTCGATACCAGCCAGTTTGTGGAAAGTCTGGCCACACCCATAAATGTGCCCAGTATAACGGTAATAACAATACCGATAAAAGAAACATACAACGTATTTAATGCCCCGACAATCAGGGCGCGGCCGTAAGAACTGGCTGCAGAATAATCGATCAGGGATTCACCGATTTCAAAGGAAGATTCTTGGTGGATAAAACCAAATCCCGTGGCAATGGATTGTTTTTCAAGATTGTGAAGCGTGTTGGAGACGAGGTAGTATCCCAGCAGTCCCAACATACAAAGCGTTATGAGCTGAAAAAGGATTGCTCTCTTTTTAGGATCGAGCCAGAATGGAACTTTTTCAGATACCGTATTCTTCACAATTTTTTCTATAAGCGTTAANNCCACCAGGTGGAGCACCTTTTTATAACCGATTACCTTACAGGAGCAGCGTACATAATGCCGCCGTTGCTCCACAGGGCATTCAAGCCGCGTTCAAGACCAAGGGGTGTGTTGACACCCACATTACGTTCGAAAATTTCGCCGTAATTCCCCACCTGTTTAACGATGTTGTATGCCCATTTTTCATCCAGTCCCAGAGCTTTACCCATGCCCGGGGTCACACCCAAAAAGCGCTGGATCTCAGGATCTTTGCTGTTGAGCATCTCATCGACATTTTTCGATGTTATACCGAATTCCTCGGCCTGGATCAGGGCCATAACCGTCCAGTTGACAATGTCATACCACTGGTCGTCACCATGGCGAACCACCGGCGCCAGGGGTTCTTTGGAAATAATTTCAGGGAGCAGGACGTAGTCTTTGGGGTTGGGGGCTACAGACCTATGAGCCGCCAATTGGGAGGCATCGGAGGTCAAAGCGTCACAGCGACCGGCAAAAAATGCTTTGGAAAGTTCGGCGGTCTGCTCGATGACCACCGGCTTCCATTTTAACCCATTTTTCCGAAAAAAGTCCGCGACATTCATTTCCGTGGTGGTTCCCGGCAGAACACATACCGTAGCACCGCTCAGTTCTTTTGCACTTTTAACGCCCAATTTTTTAGGCACTAAAAAACCCTGACCGTCGTAATAGTTGACATGGGTAAAATTAAGACCGTTTGTGGTCTCACGGGTCAGGGTCTGGGTGGTATTTCGGCAAAGAACATCAATCTCTTTGGACTGAAGGGCAGGCAAACGCTGCACGGCGGTCAGCGGAACAAATTTCACCTTGTTTGCATCGCCGAACACTGCGGCTGCAACGGCTTTGGCCGTATCCACATCCAGGCCTTTCCATACGCCTTTCTCGTCCGGCATGCTGAAACCGAAAACCCCGCCGTTTACGCCGGCCGTGACAAATCCGTTTTTCTGGACATCCTGAAGTGTGCCAGCCACGGCCATACCTGCTGTAACCATTAATAGCGCCAATACAACTGCTACAGCTATCTTGAAAGATTTCATTCTTCGTACCTCCTTTTCGGTTTTAGGTTGACTCCAAGGTTTGACTCACATCACATGCTTTATTTTTACCAATACTATTAAACTATATTTTCATACCATAGATGTTATGTTTTGCAAGCACAAAACATAATACCGAAAAACTCTAACTTGAAAAAATTCTTTAATCGCGATAAAATAAATATTTAAATGTTTATTGAAAAATTGTGTGCTTTATTATGGCAAAATAATTTTCCCTAATCAAAGCGTTTCCAATTTCACCGCATCTACTGCATCAGATGCCGTTCCGCATAGATGATGATAGCGAAACAACATCTTCCTTGTATCTGCGGCAAACTTGAAAATCGCTCAACTTAGGTTTTCGTGCCTTTGTTCTTCTTTAAATTCATGACATTTTTTTTAAAAGGTTAATAAATGACAAAACATCAAAACAATACATTTTCAGGTGCCAGCCGGTATGTGCTGGATGATGAGCTGGCCAGCATCGTCAATGTTTCCATGGCCCTTGAGATGCCGTTATTGCTCAANNAAATCGAGCATGAAACTGGTGGATGCCCTTTACCAATACGACACCCTCACACGTCTGAATGACAGCCGTTTCGGCGATTCAAAACGGGACGTCAGCAACATCGAAGATTACATCAAGATGGGCAAGATCGGCCAGGCTTTTACTTCAAAAGTTAGGATCGTACTTTTGATCGATGAAATCGACAAGGCTGACACCGATTTCCAGGACGACATGCTCGATGTTCTGGATCAGATGGAGTTTGACATCATTGAAATTGACAAAACCATCACGGCCAGATTCCGTCCGGTCATCGTCATCACGTCCAATGCCAAGAAGGATCTGTCGGATCCGTTTCTGGGCAGATGCAATTTTCATCACATCGCCTTTCCGGATCCGGAGATGATGCGAAAGATCATTCAGGTTCATTTTCCGGATATTAATTCGAACCTCATGGGAAGTGCCGTATCCACATTTTACGAACTGCGTAAAATCGATGCCATTGAAAAAAAGCCTGCCACCAGGGAGCTGATTAACTGGATTCGGGCGCTTAAAACCGATCCTGACTTTAACCCCGATCAGCTGGCCAATGGAGATATTCCCTTTCTGGGTGTGTTGTTTAAAAAAAGTCAGGATTATCAAAGGGCCATGGGGTCTACAAACCGTCGCGGTCTGTTTTAACAAAAAATATGTTTATCGACTTCTTCTACCAGTTAAAGACTGTCGGAATACCGGTCAGTCCAACCTCGTTTTTGACGCTTCAAAAAGCGCTGAATATGGGGCTGATCAACTCCATCGATGCCTTCTATACCTCTGCCCGGGCCATTCTGATCAAAAGCGAAAGGTACTTTGACGTCTATGATCAGGTATTTGCCCACCGGTTTCAAGATGCTGAAATGCCCGCGTATGAAAACATTGAACTTGATGAGGTCACCAGAGCCCTGTTGGAGGGATGGCTGGAAGACCCTGTATCTCTTGCCGCCGCCCTTGAGATGGATGAATCTGATATCATNNAAGGTACAAAGACTATTCCCGCCGTGGGCTTCTGACACAGGATATGATGGGTGAAGCTCTCAAAAGACTCCGCAACATGGTGCCGGTGGGTCCCAAAGATAAAGTCAATATTGATGAAACCATTTATCAGACCATGAAAAACGGGGGCGAAATCGAAATCGTCTTTTCAAGACGCCTAAAAGACCGCATCAAGGTCATTCTGGCCATCGACAACGGCGGATGGTCCATGGATCAATACATACCGGTTGTTCAGACCCTTTTT
>DNGT01000489.1 GCA_003486165.1 Desulfobacteraceae bacterium | reverse complement strand
GATGCAGCAAAAGGAACAACCCGGCTTGCAGACCGCATTGTCCATAAACGGTTTTGACCTTATTATAAAATCATTATAGATGTCTTTTAATTTTTCCTGTTTTGTTTTAATATCCATTTTACAGTTGATAATGAAATTAATATGAGAAAGTGGATATACTACACAAATTGCTCTATTAATCAAAAGATATTATTCCTTGATTAAAATCTTTNNGGTCAGGCGGCATTTGGAGCAAAGGTATTGGAAAATCTGCTGGAGCGGAACGAAAACGTCGTGGCGGTTTATGCACCGCCGGACGGGCCAGGCGGCCGGACCGACCCGCTCAAAGACACGGCCATGTCAAAGAACATCGACGTTTTTCAGCCCCAAAAGTATAAAGATGACGCTGTTTTCGCCGAGTATAAGGACCTTAACCCCGACCTTACCGTTATGGCATTTGTCACGGATATTATTCCGCCGAGATTTTTTGATGTCCCCACCCATGGCACCATCAATTATCATCCATCCCTTTTGCCGCGCCATCGCGGTGCCAGTGCTATCAACTGGGCCGTTATCATGGGCGATACTAAAACCGGATTGAGCATCTTCTGGCCGGATGGTGGCATCGATACAGGTCTCATTCTTCTTCAAAAGGAAATTGCCATCGGTCCAAATGATACCACCGGTTCGCTTTATTTCAACCATCTCTTTCCCATAGGCGTTAATGCCATTTTAGAATCCATCGACCTCATAAAAGCAGGCAATGCACCCAAAATTCCTCAGGACGAAGCCGGTGCCACCTATGAACCCCCTTGCGATGACAAGGTGGCGGGTATCGATTGGAACACACCGGCAGATAAGCTTTACAATTTAGTTCGTGGCTGTGATCCTCAACCCGGTGCTTTCGCATTATTAAGAGGTGAAAAGGTTCGTTTTTACGGCGCGAAACGAATCGAGGAGATCGTCGCTGATACTCCGGGAACCATATTGAATGTAGACGATAAAGGGATTCACATCGCCCTTTCAGGGGGAAGACTCATTGTGGGTAAGGTCAGGCCGGTAAAAGGCGGAAAAATGGGGGCGGCTGAATTTGCCGCTGAAAAAGGATTAAAAGCCGGAGATACGTTCGACACATAATACCCGCTTTCAAATTTAAAAGGCCTTTGAAAAATGGTTATTTTTTCAAAGGCCTTTTTTAAAAAACGAGCTGTCCGCTGAAATTAGGCGGCTTTTTCAATTTTTACCGCACAAACTTTATACTCGGGGATTTTGGCAGCAGGATCAAAAGCCGAATTCGTTAAAACATTGGCCGAATTTTCGGCAAAATGAAACGGTACAAACAACAGACCTGGCTTTACCTTTTTGCTTATCCTGGCCGGCACCTCAATTTCGCCCCTGCGGGTGGCCAGTTTGACGGTGTCCCCTTCCTTCACCGACAGGTTCGCGGCATCTTCAGGATGAATTTCTACATATCCGGTTTTTTGCTCGGTATCAAGATGCCCAGAAGCCCGGGTCATCGTACCCGTATGATAATGGGCGAACATGCGGCCGGTGGTAAGAAAGTAGGGATATTCATTGTCAGGCATCTCGGCCGGGTCGAGATACTTGATGGCATGAAACAGGCCTTTGCCTCTGGTAAATTGAGCAGCATGTAAAAACTGGGTTCCCGGATGGTCTTTGTTCGGGCAGGGCCACTGCAATCCGTTCAGTCCCAGCCTGCCATACGTCATGCCGGCGTAACTCGGGGTTACAGTAGTTACTTCCTTGAAGATGGCTTCTGGATCTGCATAATTCATCTCGTAACCCATGGCGGTGGCCAGTTTAGAGATGATTTGCCAGTCGTCCATTGCATTTCCGATGGGTTCAATGGCTTTATGGACTCGCATGCAGCGGCGTTCGGTATTGGTAAACGTACCGTCCTTTTCGGCCACCGAAACCGCAGCAAAAACCACATCCGCTTTTTCTGCGGTTTCGGTGAGAAAAATGTCCTGACAAATCAGCAGGTCAAGTTTTTCCAGAGCCTTTAAAAGGTGGTGTTGATCGGGATCGCTCAGCATCGGGTTCTCGCCGACCACATACAGCGCTTTGAGTTTGCCGTCGATCATGGCCTGCACCATATCGGTGATAGTGTAGCCAATCTTGCCGGGCAGCGCTTTGCCCCAGGCTTTGGCAAATTTTTCATTGTTGGCCTCAACCGCTACNNACATTCCCACAAAGCATGGCCAGATTACAGCAGGATTTTACATTGTCAACGCCTGTGGTATGCTGTGTAATTCCCATGGCATAAAGAATTGAAGCCGGTGAGTTGGTGGCATACAGTTCGGCCATTTTTTCCAGGTCTGCTTGAGCAATACCGGTGATGGTTTCGACCTTGTCCGGCGTATAGGTTTCGACAACCGCTCTGAAAGCGTCGAATTCTTCGCACCTTTCCTCGATATAGCGTTTGGCATGCCAGTCATTTTTAAGAATGATATGCATCATGCCGTTGAGCATGGCCACATCACTGCCAAGTCGCTGAGTCACAGCGACATCGGCGAAACGTGACAGCTGAATGTTTCTGGGATCGGCCACAATCAACTTGGCCCCTTTTTCCTTGGCCCTAAAGACACGCCGTGCAATCAGCGGATGACACGCAGACGTGTTCGAACCCGTGATAAAGATACAGGCCGAATCCTCAATCTCGGCGATGGAATTGGTCATGGCGCCACTTCCAAATGCTGCGGCCAGACCGACCACAGTGGAAGAATGTCAGAGCCGGGCGCAGTGATCCACATTATTGGTTCCGATCACTGCTCTGGCAAATTTTTGAACCAGATAATTTTCTTCATTGGTAATTTTAGCGGAAGCAAGTACGCCGACGCTGTCCGGGCCGTGTGTCTCAATAATGGCCTTTAGTTTTTCGGCGGCGGTCTGGATGGCGTCATCCCAGGAGGCTTCTTGCAACTCGCCGTTTTTCTTCAGCATGGGTGACTTCAAGCGTTTGTCGCTGACCACATGTTCGTGGAGATTCCAGCCCTTGATGCACAATTTGCCCTCATTAACCGGGTGGGTTTTCATGGGCAGGGTGTCCACAAGCCGGCCGTCCATGACCTGAAAAAGAACACCGCAGCCGGTACCGCAATATGAACATGTTGAAGGAATGAGTTTGAAATCCATTCGAATCGCTCCTTATATTATTGAAGATTTTGGATTGAATATTGACGACTTTCTATAATACGGCAGAAAG
>DNGT01000014.1 GCA_003486165.1 Desulfobacteraceae bacterium | reverse complement strand
CTGATCAGCAGCAAGCTCGCCGCCCGGGGACAGGTATATGAAGCCTATTATATCCAGCCGATATTCGGTCCCAAATTTTTTGTACAACTTGGCGGACAATACTATGATTACGACTATACCGGCAGTGGAAATCCCTTGGGAGCACCGGTCAAAATCGATGAGTTAACCTCTTTTGATGCCTTGTTCCCGGTTGTCGACAAAGTATGGAATGTGTATCTGTCGGCCACATTAAGGTACTAACAGGGACAAGTTTATTGCTCCCTGTTCGTTACATGCAAGCAGATAAAGCCTTGCATGTGCCTCCACCCCTTGCCCTCTCTCCACAGAGAGAGGGCAGATGGAGCAGATATAAAGATATTTGGAACGTCCTCATCGAATCATAATTAATTGTGAGTTTAATGATATGAAAACTGAAATACGAAATTATTACAGCGCTGTTTTTGAACAGGAATGGCCTGCCTGGCTGGCCGGTATGTTGATCGCCATCATTGCATTGATGATATTCCTTTGGCAAAGNNTAGGTGCATTTGATGAACGCCCTTTGAATTCTTGGCTTCATCCGATTTCTCTATCTAATACCGGTATTTTAATCGGAGCCTTTGCGTCAGCCCTCATGGCGCGGCAGTTTAAAATCCGTCCAGCGCCCAAACTCGAATATGCAAAAGGTCTGGTGGGTGGAATACTCATGGGTTCCGGAGCGGCAATGGCCAAGGGATGTAATGTGGGGGGATTCTTTTCTGCAGTGGCCATGTTGTCTGCAGGTGGATTTGCCATGATGATCGGATTGGGTGCCGGTGCATGGGTGGGCCTGCGGTATCTGCTCTGGGAAATGGAGCATCTTCCCAGCCAGACCGTCTATTCAAAACCAAAAGATGAAACAAAATCCAAGGCTTTTGATTGGCTAAAAATCCAACCGTATTTAGGGGGGCTGGTAGCCATCGGTGTGATCGTTGTTTTTTATGTCTACGCATTTGTCGATAAAACCCAGTTGGGTGGATGGCTCTTTTTCGGTTTTTTAATCGGACTGGTCATGCATCGCTCGCGGTTTTGTTTTGTGCGGGCCTTTCGGGATCCGTTCATGACCGGTGAGGCAAAAATGGTGAAAGCGGTGGCTATTAGTATCATCATTTATTTTGCAGGTTCATCCGTCATCAAGTGGGCGTATCTCCAGGAGCCGTCCATGGGTGTTTATCATCCTTTTGTCTTGGGCTGCTTGCTGGGCGGGTTCATTTTCGGTATCGGGATGCTTTTGGCCGGCGGTTGTGCCAGCAGTACTTTATGGCGTGTGGGAGAAGGACAAACCAAGTTGATGGTGACCCTGGTCACATTCGCACTGGCCAATTCTCTGGTATCCAAATTATTGCTTTCCAGCGGGCTTGGCGAAAAACTCGGCAAAGACATATTCCTGCCGGATATCCTGACCTGGCAAATCACCGTACCTCTTACATTGTTGTTTTTTCTGGCTTGGGTTCTGGTCGCCATGTGGAATGAAGAAACGGAAAAATTTGTTGTATTTTAAATGACAGAAAGGAGTTAAATTTTTATGGATCTTGAAAATATTCAATCAAACAGTATCCTTGACACCCGCGGTCTTACTTGTCCCATGCCGCTTCTGAAGACCAAAAAAGTTTTAAAAGGAATGGCATCCGGTGAAATTCTGGAAATTCTTGGAACAGACCCGGGTTCAAAAAAGGACATTCCTGATTTTGGGAATAAAGGGGGAAACCAGTTTGTCGGCATGCTGGATGCTTCCGAAGGCCACACACGATATTTTATTAAAAAGGGGTAACGGTCATCATGAAAAAAGTTGCGGTTGTCATAAAGGATCCAGATCAACAATATGAGGGGCTTCGAACCAGCCTTGGCCTTTTGCTTGAGGCCACCGAAGTTCAGATGTTCGTTCTCCACCATGAAATTGCCAACATGGATGAGGCGTATAGTGACAATATGGAATTTCTGGATGAAATGGAAGGTGAAAGGTTTTCCAACAATTCGGCCAATGTGGAAAAATACGGCTTTAAATACATTACCTTAGCGGATGTAGGTGCCAAGATTAATGAAGCTGACCTCGTCATACCATTCTAAAGGACAATAAAAATGAAAGTACTTAATATTCTAAAATCAGAGCCGGATGAAACCGTGGAAAAGCTTGGCGAAGCTGTTTCCAAAGACAACCAGTCATCCGTAACCATGCTATATGGAGATCAGGTTGACTGGGAAGGGCTTGTGAATGATATTTTTTTACACGATAAGGTCATTTGTTGGTGGTAGGTCGCAAATGAATTCAATTTTAATAAGGAGTAAAGGCTATGGCTGATACACTGGGGATTCTTGTAAATACCGACAAGTATCTCGATTACGTCGTCAATCTGACCCGGGCCGCCCACTCAAAAGGAAAGGATGTTCGGATATTTTTTACTGGAAAAGGTGTGCTTCTGACGCTGAAACATGACTTTAAGAAACTGGTGGGGAAAGCCAGACTATCCATATGTGATGTCAGTTTCAGATCTAATGGACTGCACGGGCGTGAGGATGAAGTTCCCGGGGTTGGTTTCAAAGATTTTGCCACCCAGGCAAAAAACGCTGAAATGGTGGCCAACATGGATCGATACCTGGTTTTTTAATTATAACCCAAAACAATATTTTGATGTTTTAAAAAATAAGGAGGTAAACATGTTAAAAAGATTGGTTTTAGCTTTAATGGCATTTGTTTTTGTATTTACAACCATCGGCATCGGTTTTGCGGGNNGAAAACGGAAATGCGCGAAAAGGAAAATACACATATAAAAACGTGTATAAGTCGTGTAACCAGCGGGGTGAGATTGATTCTCCCAAACCGCTTTTGAGCCCTGATTCAAAAACACAGGCCCAATGGAAGCGGACTTTCGAAAAAAAAGATTTTGACCAGTTTAAATGCAGTGACGAGTGGGGCAAATTGTCAGACCAAGATTTGAAAGACATCTTTACGTATTTGCATGACCATGCTGCGGATTCTCCATCCCCGGCAAAATGCAAATAATTTTACCTGAAATGATTGTCGGCCCAAAAGGCACAAAAACACAGGAGATATATCATACTTTTCTTTCCGAGTGTCTTTTGTGCCTTGGCGGCGATAAACAAAATGGACATACAATGATGCGGTTGAAATTAACACACAAATATTATGTTTTATCCATCCTATGGATATGTTTCCTGTTTTTTGCGCCTGTACTGTCATTTGCAAACCAGGAGCAGGAAGCACCGGGTCTGGAACTGGCCCGGCAGGCGGTGAAAGTCCCAAACAAACCCTCCACAGCCGATCACTCTCAGTTTAAGGCGTTGAATCAGGATTTTGCTTCCGGTTCCGAAATCAGTAAAGCCTGCATTTCATGCCATCTAAAGGCAGCCGATCAGTTAAAAAAAACCCTTCACTGGACATGGCTCGACCCCAATTCACCAAAGGATAATCAAAAGGGCAAGGCCGGATATTCGTTAAACAATTTCTGTATTTCAGCCANNTGCAACGAATGTCATATCGGATGGCATACCGAAGGTAAAAATGCCGAAATCGACTGTTTGAAGTGCCATGGTCAGAAAAAGATCAATTGGGAGGAGGTCTTTGAAGATTATAAGTATTTTACTGAATCAAAAGAACCGGAAGAAAACGCCCTTGCCAAAGACGCCCAGGCTGAAATCCAGGAAGCAGCCCAGAGTATCGGACGTCCAACGCGCAAAAACTGCGGTTCTTGCCATTTTTCAGGTGGTGGCGGAGACGGTGTCAAACATGGTGATCTCGATTCTTCTTTAATATATCCCAACAGAGAACTGGATGTCCATATGGGATATGACGGCCAGGATTTCGAATGTACCAGATGCCATACAACCATTGCCCACAGTGTCGCTGGACGGATATACGGTACTCCGGCGTCCAAAACCCGTCAAAGTCTTCTTGAACACGACCTCGAACCTAAGATTATGTGTGAATCCTGTCAC
>DNGT01000303.1 GCA_003486165.1 Desulfobacteraceae bacterium | reverse complement strand
CTGAAACTGGACGAAATGAACGTCAACGTTTGGGGCATCGGTGAAGCAGATTTTTATTTCATGCCCGAAAAATTGCGTTCGGCCTTGAAATGGTATGTCAGGGCAAATCTAAGTTCCCAAGCGGAAGTCGAAAATGCACTTGAAAACCTTTTGATCGTCAAAACCTCCTTGGGTTTTTCACCGAATTTTGACCTGGTTGAGTCCCATAACGAACAGTGGCTTCAGTTGGAAGGCTTTATCAATCATAAGCTGGGCATTGACGGTATTCAGCCGAAAGACGTTAACCGGCTCAAAAAAAAATCGGTCATGAAAAACCTCTTCCAAGAAAGCGGCCTGCCGGTTGCCAGGGGTGAACGGATTATGGATTTCCATCACGGGCTCCGACTGGCAGACGATCTGGGGTATCCGCTGATTCTAAAGCCGGATGAGGGGGTCGGCGCAGGTGGAATCCACAAGGTCATCGATGAAGCACATCTTAGGCACTTTTTGGCGGAAATCAAAGGTGACTATTTGATGGAAGAATTTATTGACGCAAAAATTGTAACTTTTGACGGCCTGGTCGATGGGAACGGGGGCATCCTCTTTGAAAATTCTCTAATTTATGGAGAGGGCGTTCTGGAATATGTCCTGGGTAAAGACACCTTTTTCTATGTCAGCCGCCACATTCCCGACAAACTGTCGCAGATCGGCAGGCGGCTCGCGAAGCTATTTGATATTCGCCGAAAGTTCTTTCATTTTGAGTTTTTTGTGGTTGGTAACGACTATATTCCCATTGAAATCAACTGCCGGCCGCCGGGCGGAGCGATCCTGGATATGATGAACTACAGTGTAGATGATGATTTATATGCCGCTTATGCCCGTATGATTGCACGGTGTGAGGCAGCCGTTGCTGCTGAAAAGAAATATTTCTGCTGTTACTTGGGTCGGCGGGATAAGGATTATGTGCATAGCCATTCCGACATTCTGGACGCATTCGGTCATTGTCTGGTCGAATATGCCGAAAATCCCCTCATTTTCCAAAAAGCCATGGGGAAATACCGGTATATTTTAAGATCGGCNNAGGCCGGGGCTAACGTGCTGGGAATCGGAGACGCGCAGTACGACCACTTGGCCATTGAGGTGCGTGATTCTCTTACAGAGTATTTTCGATTAGATGATATGCACAACTACGATGCATTGCTGCGAGCCTGCGGATTTTTTACCCACAAGTACGGTAAAATCGATCGTTTTGAGTCGCTAAACGAGTACTGGTTGAGTACCGAAGCCCGGATACGGGACGATNNATACCGGTATATTTTAAGATCGGCCTCCGAATCGGAAATACTCCGCATGGCGGATTTTGTTCTGCAAAAGCCCTGAAAAAAATACATTTATATTATCAACAAAGGTAAAAACCATGAATATCGTATACCTCTCACCTCACTTCCCGCCCCATTACCACCGTTTCTGCCGGCATCTGAAANNACCGAAGCCCGGATACGGGACGATTTCAATATTTTTGGTGTTCGAGGCCGCGATATTGACCACATTCGCCGCAAATCCCGGATGAAGGACAAATTCCGGGAGGCCGGCGTACCGGTGCCCCGGGGTCGGGTGGTGCAGACCATGGAGGACGCCCAAAGGTTGATTGGCGAGACAGGCTATCCGGTGGTGGCCAAACCCGATGCAGGTGTGGGTGCCTTAGATACCTATCGCCTGGACAGTGATGAAGATTTAAAAAGGTTCTTTGCCGGCAAGCCGGCGGTGGATTATGTGCTGGAAGAATTCATTCCCGGCACCATTTATTCTTTTGACGGGCTGGCCGACCGCAACGGCAACCTGGTGTTCTACACCGCCCATACATTCAGTCAGGGAATCATGGAAACGGTCAACGAGGCGCGCCACATCTATTATTACTCGCTGCGGGAGATTCCCCCAGCCCTGGAATCGCTCGGGCGCAGGTGCATAAAGGCCTTCGAGGTGAAAGAGCGGTTTTTTCATATCGAATTTTTTCAAACTGCGCCCGACACCTATACAGGGCTGGAAGTGAACATGCGACCGCCGGGCGGCTTTACCACCGATATGTTCAATTATGCCTGTGACATCGACATTTATCGGGTATGGGCCGAACTCTTGGTTCACCGGCGCACGGAACTTCTCTATACGCGCAAGTATCACTGCTGCTACACGAGCCGAAAAAACAACCAGCGCTATCGTCACGGACATGAAGACATCATGATACGTTACGGTGACTTTATGGTCCAGGTGGCCAGCGTTCCCGGCGTGTTCAGCAGTGCCCTGGGTGATATCGGCTATATTTTCAGGTCAGCAAAATTGGACGATATCTTTGAGATCATTAATTTCATTCATGCAACTGAAAGCTAAAATATGCACATTGAAGAACACCGCTGGTTCAGCCAGAATCTGAATCGGGATATGGCCCTGAAAATTTACGGACACTTTGGAAAACCGTTTATGGTTTTTCCCTGTTCCCGCGGCCGGTATTTTGATTATGAAGGCATGGGGATGATCAACGCCATCGAAGGATTTATCAATGAAGGCAAAATCAAGATGTTTTGCATAGACAGCATCGATGCAGAGTCCTGGTACAATTTCGCCGTTGGGCCGGCGGATCGAAATGCGCGGCACGAAGTCTATGACCGTTATGTGGTCCAAGAGGTAATCCCGTTTATCCGAGCTCACTGCCATTCACCGAATGAACGGGTGATGGCCAGCGGTTGCAGTATGGGCGCCTATCACGCCGTCAATTTTTTCCTCAAACATCCGGATGTTTTCGAAGGCACCATCGCCTTAAGCGGCCTCTATCGACTGGATCGGACAGAGTTCGGACTCTCGGCCGCCGACATACCTGCCGTCTACTTCAATTCGCCCGTAAACTATCTTTCGGGAATCAACGATCCCTGGTATCTGGATCGCTACCGTCACAGTAAAATCATTGTCTGCGTGGGTCAAGGTGCCTGGGAAGAGGAGGCCGTTGCCGACACACGCTCCCTGGATGCCTTTTTTAGAGAAAAATCGATTCCGGCCTGGGTCGATTTCTGGGGTTACGACGTGAATCACGACTGGCCATGGTGGTACAAACAGATGAATTATTTTTTACAGCGCCTTTATGGATAAAACCGGACTGTGAAGTGGCACCTAGATATCCAATTTTTCCAGGTTTCTGCTGCTTTTTCCGGTTTAACCATCGCAAGAGTTTGAATTTACATTAAAATTTTTTGCCCGGATTTGATGTATCGGCTGTTGTTTTTGCGTTCTCCAATACCCGCGCTCAATGGAATGACCAAAAAGAACAAGCAAATATATATCACAGCACGCCAGCCTCCGTGTTTATACGCAAATCCAGACAAGGTAATTCCAAGCCAGCCTCCCATGTAGTAAAACAACACATAAAGAGCATTCGCACGACCTTGGCCGCTAGAAAGCTTACGGTTAAGAGAGCCAACGGCCGCGGCATGGATGGTAAAAAACCCGGCACAGATACCTAAAAGCGCAAGTACGACAGCAGGAGTTGAAGGCAGTAGGATAAGCGTCAATGAAATCCCTAAAACGGCGGTACCTCCCAGTAAAGTGTTGCCACTTCCAAAGCGGTTACTGGCTTGACCGGCTGTCGGTCCCATAAAGATTCCCACGATATACACGAGGTAAAGGAGCGTTGTTAGTTCGGTGGAGAAATTAAAAGGCGGCCCAGTCATCCGAAAAGGCAAGTAGTTGAAAACCGATGAAAAAATTAAAAAACTGCCTGTAGCACAGAAATAAATAAGCAAAAATTCCCAGCGCTTCAGCAACTCCCAATAACTGATGGCAATATGCTGTTGTTTGTTTTCAATTGAAGTATGCGGGAGCCACCGAAACGCGGTGAATGTGGCAATGAGGATGAGAACCGAAGCAGATACAAAAGCATAGCGCCAGTGCAATGGCGAGTGTATCCAGCCGCCAAGCAAACGACCACCCAATCCCCCGAACACCGTGGCAGACACATATGAGCCCATGACCACGTTTAGTCGCGCTGCCGGAAGTGTCTTTGCCAGATACGCTGCAAGACAGGTTGTCAAGGCAGGGATGAAGAGGCCTTGGAAAAACCGTGCTGTAATTAACACCCAAAGGTCTTGCGTCACGGCACAAACCAAACCGCCAAGAGCCACCCAAATACCCCCGGTTAAAATAATGGGATGGATAGGCAACCTGTCTGCCAAAAAACCAAACGGAAGATTGGATAGTGCGATGCCAAGGACAACAGCGGACACGCTGAAGGAAACCAATACCATATCCGTGGCAAACTCATCCTGTAATACAGGCAACACCGGTTGAGTGATATAAATGTTTGTGAAGGAAGCGGACACCAGCGCAAAGACAATAAATTGTAAGCGGAAATAAGAAGTGTCAGCCATGTTTACACATCACAGAGGAACGTTTCATGATATGCCGGCTTCTGATGATGCACAGCATGCCAATCTCATTATCTAACTTAACAGTTTTATTTACTCCGAATTATATGATTATTAGAAAAAACACTCGAAAACACAAACATAAAGACTGTCAGAACTGTCGAATGTTTAGTGTCAAAATATTAACACAACATCATTATTCAATCTTTACCGTCCAATAATATTAATTGTGNNTTGTATTCATTTTCTGAATCATCGGGTTTGTTGTATTTAATTTTTTTTAGCTTCTAATCATTCTGATTGTCGATGATAGATAACTCGACGATAGAATGCCCGGTATAACAATCATGGGAATTTTTTGAAGCGATTTTGGTTTTAAAAAGCTTGCCAACTAATGATTCCGGTTGATTGTATTCCATGTCCAAAATATCGCCAACTTTCAATTCTTTGAACACGGAGGAATCTTGTTTTACAAGAATACAGGGCCCATTTGAAGAAATATTCCGTAATTTGAATAAATAGGTTGGCCCCTTATCATTTAAAAAGAACTGTACACTGTAATACTCTTCCAACATGGTCTTTGCTTCAGATCTGCACTCGACCAAATCATTTACGCGTTCATTTCCTACCATGACTAGCTCAAACATTTTTACGCTATCCTCATATAAAGGTTGATGTGATCTTTAACATTAAGTTTGAAAAACCTCTGTTTATTTTCGCATGCAAAAACCATGCAAATATATATTGTTGAAGAAAAACTGCCCGAAAATCTTTTTTTTCACTCAACGATGAAAAAGCGTAATTTTTTGGACCTGTTTTTCGTCTTACAGAGAAAAAAGTCAGGGGTATTGAAACCAAATGAAAAGGTTTTTAATGATCATTCAGNNACCCCAAAAAGAAAATTATTGCTGGCAAATTCTGCTTCTGTAGTATCGTATTCAGAATCTTCTGTGCCAAAGTAACGATATTTTACATCGATAGTAACTTTTTCGGTTACAGCATATCCTACTCCTATTCCTATCTGATATGCAAATACGGAATCGTCGTCACTTGAACCAGGAAAGCCTGACCCAGAGATATTGAGATCATTAAACTCGACTTGAGCATACCCTAAACCGGCACTTATATATGGGGTAAATGCACTACTGTTGACAAAATCAAAATATCCATTAATTAAAAATGAAAGAGCTGTTGCGTCTCCCGTTGCATCAAAAAAAACTCCCAGCGCACCTATTTTGTCAACGTCATTTGTTTGATAAGATATTTCTCCTTCCACTCTAAATCTATTGAAGTCATATCCTAAAGCTGCAGCAAAGGCCAATCCAGTATCAAATTCAGTGTTGACCGTAACACCCGGGACTGTCGAATCTGTCAAATCGGAATCACTTGCCATGGCAAAACCGAGATTACCACTTATATAAAGCCCCTCAGCACTGTGGACGGTAGCCGAAAAAAATAATGCCGGCACACAAACGAAAATGATTAACAGATTTTTGTTCATATTTCACCTCCGAGACTTAAGTTTTACAGTCTAGTAAACCTTTCGAGCTTAAAAATCCCAAAAAACCTCTTCTCCAGCTATTTAATTTTATGTTTCAATTTTTCATAAAAATAAAAATGGCAAATCCTAAAAAAGGATTTGCCCCTATTCAAATAATTTTCTTAATATTTCTATCATTAGGAATTATATCCTTCCATGGATGACCTTGTTCGATTAAAATGTCTTTATTGTTTTGATGCTCTTGGTTTTAGTCTCCTATCCAGCCCGCTTCTTCTTTCCTTACCAAACCTACGCTCAGGAATATGAACTAAATAAGAAAATTGTCGCCTATCTACTCCTAATCGCCTACCTCCGTTATCGATAAGTGTGGATTTCATGGCAGATTATTTCTTTTGAATCAAATGTTAAAAGAAGGGGTGTTTAATACCCGTATAAGACTAT
>DNGT01000301.1 GCA_003486165.1 Desulfobacteraceae bacterium | reverse complement strand
ATTTAAGTATATTCCAAAGAGGATTTATAAATCAGACTCGTATTGGCAAATTACTTTTTTCCTGAATGTTGCCAAATCACAATTAATGGTAATATTAGTCATATTGAAAATTTGAAACCAAATAAAATTTTTCACAATTACCAAATATTGGAGGATAATGAATGGCCTTTGAAACCAAAGAGCAAGTTTTAGAAAAAGTACTTAGCCAAGACAAGCCCAAATGCCCTCACTGTGGGGCAGAAATGATGATCTGGGAAGTTCCCCCGTTTAGCTTCAGCGACGGTCTCGGCTGGGGAACTCCTTATCTGTTTATATGTTTCAACGATGAATGCTCCTTGTATGTTCAGGGATGGGACAATATGGAGGAAAATTATGGCCAGGTATCATCTTACCGGTGCATGAACTATCCGGGTACAAAACAGTTTGAATGCATTCCTGTTTTTAGTCCCATAGGAGGTACCGGGCAAATCATTGACGAAGAGGTTTTGGCTGAGCAGGAAATGATAAAGGAAAAAACCAAGATAGGGTTTTCCATTCTTGCGGATGCCTACGTGGCCAAAGACCACGTTACCGTAGTCAGAATGCTTCTCGATGCAACTGAACCTCAGAGAGTCCGGTTAAAAGCAGCGGAAATGATCGGTGATATTGGAGTGCTTGAAGCCATAGAACCGATTAAAAGTGCCAGATTCGGCAATGAAATTATTCAGAAAAAGGTCGATGAATCTGTGAATAAGATTCATGAACGGTTTTTCACCCGTGAATGTCCTTTTTGTGCGGAAATCATAAAAAAAAGAGCAAAAATCTGTAAGCACTGCGGACAGGATGTTGCAGGGAAATAACTATTATTTTAGGATTTCGCGGAGTCTGTCAAAAAACGTCTGGTGTCTATTCTTTTTGCATCGATCCAGAGCCCTTCCAGATCATAGAAGGCACGAACCGGTTCATAAAAAACGTGAATGATGACATGACCGTAATCGAGTAGAACCCAGTGACCTTCTTTTTTCCCTTCAACACTCAGAGGTTTTATGGCGTGTTTTTTCAGGTTTACCTGGATATACTCCGCTATGGCTGAAACCTGGCGGTTGGAACGACCGCTGCATATGATAAAGATATCGGAAAAAGAAGTGAGTTCTCGAACATCAAGCACCACCATGTCTATTGCTTTTTTTCCCATAACGGCGTTGATGTAAAGACCAAGCTCAGGGTCTAAGATAGTACCGGGCGTATTTGTCATAAATAAAGTCCTTTGGCTTTTATAAAATCTTCGACGATGTCTGGAACCAGTCGTTTAATCGAGCGCCCTTCTTTGATACGTTTTCGAATGGTTGTTGATGAAATATCCACAGGCGTGACATTAAACACCCAGACCGGTTGCTTTTTATCATGTATAAAAGATGATTGATTAGGGGAGAATGTATATCCCTTTGAGATCTTGGATTGAAGGTAATTTTTTAGGGATTTCCATTTTAACTCGGCGCTGTTTTTTTTGTTAATGGCTCGGGACATAACAATAAAGGGGATCAGCAAAAAAAGGTCATCGTAAGATTTCCAGGTATCTATTTCTAAAAAAGCATCCAGCCCCAAGATGAGATAAAGTTCCGTATTTTGGGGCGAAATCGATTTAAAATGGCGAACCGTATCGATGGTGTAGGAAGGGCCCGAACGTTTCAGCTCGACATCTGAGATCACAAAATTCGGATCATCTGAAAATGCGAGTCGAATCATCTCAAGGCGGTCTTCGGCATCCACCACGCCTTCCAGTTCCTTGTGCGGTGGAAGCGCAGACGGAATAATCAGAATTTTATCCAGGCCAAAACCCGCCTTAACCTCCCGAACAACCTGGACATGTCCCAAATGAATCGGATTGAACGTACCCCCAAAAAGCCCTATGCGCTTCAAAAATTCCCCTATGTTTTTGTGAAACCTTTGCAAAACCCCCCTTTTTGCCCAATCTCTGCGTCAGGCTCAAATTTTAATCCTCAAAATACTCAAGGTATTCCTGTGGTTAAAATTTTCGCCTTCCTCGAACTTGAACAAAAATGAGCATTTTTCAAAGCTCTCTTTTTTTAGCCACACTGACCTGATTATTTCACGTTTGCGAGGCGTTCATTTGCAAGGCATTCAAGGGTGCAGCCGTAGTAGGCTACTGCAAACCCTTGATAACGCAGCAAATGAACGCCTCGTGATCGCCCGTAGGGTGAAAAATTTTGAGAAATTGTAAATCACAAACTTTCTCTTCAACCTATAAAAAAGACTTCTCAAAAATTTTCATGAAATATTCAGGCTATGTTCTTATCTGCCCATCCCCGAATACCACAAACTTGGTGGTGGTCAGTTCCTCCACGCCCATGGGGCCGAAGGCATGGAGCTTTGAGGTGCTGATACCGATTTCGGCACCCAGGCCAAGCTCACCACCGTCATTAAACCGAGTGGACGCATTGACCAGCACCACCGAAGAATCGGTTTCGCGGACAAAACGTTTGGCCCGCTTATAATCGCGCGTCACAATGGATTCCGTATGTTTTGAACCATATTTTGAAATGTGAGAGATGGCCTGCTCCATGTCTTCGACGACCCTGACAGCCAGGACAAGGTCGAGATATTCTTCCGGCCAGTCCGATTGCTCGGCTTTTAGGGCGTTCGGCAGGATTTGACATGTTTCAGGACAACCCCTGATTTCAACCCCAGCGTTTGTTAGACGTTTTGCCATTTGCGGCAAAAATTCTTTTGCGACGGATCGATGCACAAGCATGGTTTCCATGGCATTGCAAACCCCCGGTCGTTGAACCTTGGCATTGAAGCAGATGTCGCCGGCCATATTAAGGTCCGCGCCTTCGTCCACATACACATGGCATACACCTTTATAATGTTTCAGTACCGGTATGGTTGAATGTTCAACGACAAAACGGATCAATCCTTCTCCACCACGTGGGATAATCAAATCGACAAATTCTTCCTGATGTAGAAGGATGTTGACTGCTTTTCGATCTCTGACGGGGACGATCTGCACCGCTGTTTCAGGAAGACCGCAATCACTGAGAACCTGTCCGATGATGTCGGCCAGGGCCTGATTTGAATAAAGCGCTTCAGATCCTCCTCGAAGGATCACGGCGTTGCCGGCTTTGAGGCAAAGGCCGGCGGCATCAATGGTCACATTGGGCCGTGATTCGTAAATAATGCCGATGACACCCAGCGGTATCCGCATTCGTGTGACTTCCAGACCGTTTGGCCTCAGCCAGGACTTGCTTGTAGCCCCCACCGGGTCATTGAGTCCCGCAACCTCCCGCAAACCTTTGGCCATTGATTTAATGGTTGCGTCAGACACCGTGAGTCGGTCGATCATAGCAGGGGAAAGGCCCATTTCTTTTGCCCGGGCAAGATCCTTTTGATTGGCTTTTTTGATCGTTGAGGCATCTTTTTCTATTTTATCGGCCATGCCGAGCAGCACGGCATTCTTTTGGTTTGAACTGCACTTGGCCATCTGTGTGGCAGCCGCCCGGGCGGCTTTGGCCATGTTTAGAATGGTTGTTTCCATTGACATTGCATTTTCCCTTTAAAAACAAATTATCACAAATTACATTCCGCAGTCACCGCAAGATTGTCGCGATGAATCACATCGTCGTAAGGTTTATGTCCCAGGCGGTTTTTAATCTGGCTCGATTTAAGTCCCATGATTTTTCGGATATCCGTTGAACCGTAATTAACCAGTCCTGTTCCCAAGGTCTCATCGTCAATATTTCTTAATTCAACCGGAGCGCCGACAGTGAATTCACCTTCAACGCCCACAATGCCACTGGGCAAAAGGCTTTTGCCCTTGTTAAGAATTGCTTCGGCAGCACCATCATCAATCCTTATAACGCCTTTGGGTTTTAAGGTAAACGCGATCCAGCATTTGCGGCTTTTCAGTTTTTTCTTGTACGGTGTAAAAAACGTTCCGACATTTTTACCGGAAAAGAGCTTTTTCAAAACATCCGGTCTGCCTCCATTTGCGATGATCATTGGAATTCCCGAAGCAGTGACCTTTTTTGCAGCATTTATCTTGCTGAGCATACCGCCTGTACCTAAAGCACCCGGAATATCGCCGGCAATCTTTTTTATATCTTCTCCGATGGTGGATACCAGCGGAATAAAGTCAGCATCAGGGTTGGTTCGGGGGTCCTTGTTGTAAAGGCCGTCAATATCGGTCAGGTTGACCAGAATATCTGCATCCATCAACAGCGTAATCATGGCGGCGAGATTATCATTGTCTCCAAATTGGATTTCTTCTATCATCACCGTGTCGTTTTCATTGATGATCGGGACAACCTGCCATGACAACAGCATACAGAGTGTGTTTCGAGCATTCAGGTATCTTTTGCGGTTGTTGAGGTCATCACCGGTCAATAGAATCTGGGCGACTTTTTTATGATATCGGGCAAAAGCCTTCTCATACTCCATGATCAGTCCGGCCTGGCCCACGGCGGCAATCGCCTGGCGCTTGGGAATTTCATCCGGCCGTTTGTCAAGGCCTACTTTTCTGATCCCGGAAGCCATGGCTCCGGAAGAGACTAGAATAATTTCGATTCCGCCATCAATTAAGCGGCAGATTTGCCGACTGATGGATCGTATGGCTTTTAAATTCAGTCCGTGATCTTCTGTCAGGACATTGCTGCCAACTTTTACCACCACTCGTTTGGCATTGTAAAGAATGGATGCTCTTTTCTTATTCATCATTACTGTCCAACAGGCGAACAATTTGAGACTTTAATTGTTCAAGCCCCTGTCCGGTTAATGCGGAAATAAGTAATACTTTTTTATCCTTTAACGCAGATTGAAAAATTTCAGCTGCTTTACGAATCCCGGGCAGATCAAGTTTATTAAGTACTACAATTTGAGGCTTTTGCACAAGTTTTTCATCATACATGCCAAGCTCTTGGTTGATGGTACGGTATTGCTGGAGGGGATCATCAGGATCAATGGACGAAACATCGATAAGGTGAATCAAAATGCGGGTGCGCTCTATGTGCCTGAGAAATTTGATGCCGAGCCCGGTTCCCTGGTGCGCCCCCTTAATCAAGCCAGGGATATCTGCGACGACAAAAGGCTCTGCCCAGTTGGTTTGAACCACACCAAGACTGGGTGTCAGTGTGGTAAAGGGATAATTGGCAATNNCCCTGGCCGCCTCTACCGCCTTTTAAAATTACAAATGTTTCACCGGTGTCGACGAGGTCTTTGATAAGATGTCCGGTATCCGCATCGATCACGAGAGTTCCGGGAGGAAGTTCTATGGTGAGGTTTCGGCCGTTTTTTCCGGTCTTTTGCTTACCCTGGCCATGTGCGCCGTTTTCGGCTTTGAANNGTGATCATCGCTTCATCAATGAATTTCACTCTGCATAAACACTTACTTTTTTACGGGAACGACCCAGCCTCTCAAAGGCAACGATACCGTCAACTTTGGCAAACAGCGTGTAATCTTTGCCCATACCCACATTAGCGCCAGGATGGATTTTTGTTCCTAACTGGCGAACAATAATACTTCCCGCTTTTACGGTTTGTCCGCCGTATCGTTTTACACCCCGGCGTTGCCCCTGACTGTCACGCCCATTTCTAGAGCTACCGCCCGCTTTTTTATGTGCCATTATCTAAACTCCTTAACAAAAGAAACGATTTTTTTACGCTTCGATTTGATCTATTTTGATTGCGGTAAACTGTTGTCGATGTCCTTGTTTTCTCCGATATCTTTTACGTCGCTTGTATTTGAAAACAAGAATCTTTTTTTCTTTGCCCTGTTCTACGATATGTCCCTTTACCGCTACATTATCGAGTACAGGCTGACCGATGCTGGTATTTTCACCATCTGAAAACATAAGGACCTGGTCAAAAGAAACTAAATTGCCGATGTTTCCCTCAATTTTTTCGACCCTAATGATATCGCCTTCATGAATTTTATATTGTTTTCCGCCTGTTTTAACGATAGCGTACATCTCTTTAATTCCTCCTGAAACGCCTGAATTCGACTATGATTTAATAAATTTTTCATTCTAGCCAATATTCAAAATTTGTCAAGATAAATATTTAT
>DNGT01000105.1 GCA_003486165.1 Desulfobacteraceae bacterium | reverse complement strand
ATGCTGTCGGCAATAACAAAGCCGATGCCGAAAATATCCATTGCCAGGCGATAGGGATTTTCCGTGACGACGGCGATGGATCGATTTTTGTACTGCTTAAATATTTTCGTGGCATAACCGGAACTGACCCCATGGGACTGGAGAAACAGCATGACATCACGGATCTCTTTTTGTTCTTCCCATGCATTTTGAATCATGGCAATTCGCTTTTTTCCGATACCTTCGACCATGACCAGTTTTTCGATATCATTTTCGATGACATCAAGGGTTTTTTCTCCGAATTTTTTAACGATACGACCCGCAATGACCGGACCCAGGCCTTTGATGAGTCCGGAACCGAGGTATTTTTGAATGCCAAAAACCGTTGCCGGAACCGTTGTTTTGTAGTCCACTACCTTAAACTGTTCACCGAACTTGGGATGGTTGATCCATTCGCCCCGCATGTTTAGAATTTCCCCGGGAGTTGGTGACATCAAGAATCCCACAACGGTGACCAAGTCCCGCTGTCCGTAAATCTTAACCCTGGCAATGGTATAACCGTTTTCTTCATTGGTGTAAGTAATTCTCTCAATTTGTCCTGAAAGTTCCGTCAGCATTATTTTATATGCTTTCCCGTTTGATGTTCTTCATGAAAAATTTGAGTTTACACCCAGTGGGGCAACCTTATATCGGACGCCAACTCAAGGCTTGGGATAAAACATTTAATATCGATGACCGGAGAGCCGTCGAGTGCATCGATCTTTTCGATAAAAATAGTGGTATCCTTTATGGACAGTATTTTACAAACGGATATCGCAATCAGATTGGGCCTTAAGGGTGAATGGGTGGCAAACACGCCACTTAACGGGTTTTGTTTATTTTTTCTTGGATGCACCTGCAAGGTTTTTCTTTTCTCAGGGGTATCATTTTCATGAAACCAGTAACAAACGGTAATGTGGGAGAAATCATCCAATCTCAAAAGCGCATCACGGTATTCTTCTAAAACCTCGATCCGGACATTTTCATTCTCTTTTTTGATAACGCCTACCGGAAAAATATAAAAGCGGTCTTTCATTTTCACTCTCCTTTTTACAATCAATACAATCAGTTTGTAAGGGAGTTTTCAAGACATATCCCCGACAAAATCAAAAAAATGTGACACTTCAGCCTTTTGAAAAAATTACCGCTTCAGGTATGATTAAATTTTTGGCCGAAAGAACTCATGAATAAGGGCTCGTAATGAAAGAACCTGCCCGGGCTATCAATAACGCTCTCTGTTTTAATAGGGGTTTCATCCATAAGGTTAAATCGCTTATGGTTCTTTCCAAACGATCCCTAATCCACTCAGACAGCTTCCAGTCAAAAATTTAATCATACCTGAAGCTTCCTTAAAATCGATTTGTTCAAAAAATCTAAAGTGTGAGTTTGAATGATGGATGATCAACGACCTGTTGCCCTATTGCCGGTAGATGTGCTATTTAAAAAATACCCCTAGCTCTCACATATGTACCATTTCGAAAAATTGGATGGAGCGGCGATGGTTTCATCCATTGAATAACATGAAAAGATCTGAACAAAGGAAGATGAAATGAAATTTTTTATTGCGGAACAAAACATTGGCCACGATGCCACGAAAGAACAGGCTGAAAAACTGATCGAGATGNNTCAGAATTTGGACAGGAGGAGAGGCTCCAGTCCAAATTTGCCGATGATTTTATGGACTGTCTTGCCCAAATGGAAGAAGAGTAGACACTGAGCCTTTATTAAACGGGTAAATAACAGAATTGGTTTAATAGATGTTCTATCGCATAGGAAATTTAGTCATCCGGTCTCCCTTCAGTATCAAAAAGCCCAAGATGGGAGAGGACTGCCTGGTTCTGAAGGCTTCCCGTTCATTTCCCCCGGCTCACCCCTCGACAAAAGCAGCGCTGACCATCCTCAATCGATTAGAGGTTAAAAAAGACGCCCGAATCTTGGACATCGGCTGCGGCTCGGGAATATTAGGGCTTGCGGCGGCCCTGAAAAACGGCGGAACCGCACTGGGGTGCGATATTTGGATGGGGGCTATACGGACTTCCAAGCAAAATTCAGCCTTGAATCAGATGGAAGATCGGTTCAAATTCTTTCTTGGATCGGCAGATGCTGTTTCCGGTAAATTCAACTTGATCCTCGCGAACCTCCAAGCGCCCACGCATATGGAAATGTTCGATCACTACCGTCGCCTTTTGCCGCTAAAGGGAGATTTGCTCGTGGTCTCCGGTTTCGACGATGCCCATGCTGCGTCTATAGAGAAGGAACTCACCCAAAGGGGGTTTGTCGTTGTAGAGCAGGTAAAGGTGTATGGCACAACGGCAGCGCTTATACCAGAAGGTTCTTATATCTGGGTGGGTTTTGGGCTGAAAAGAGTCTCAAGTGGTCAATGATGGTTACGAAGATACCCTTACGGTGAGAACGCTCCAAGACGGCGTATATCTATTTCCAACCGAATGAAACTTGTGCTCAAGCACCCTTAAGCTCGAACCGCGCTTGAGTTATTTAGAATAATTTATTGCACAATTAATCCATTGATTATTTGAGTTGTAATTTTATTCGGTTCAGGCTAACCCGTGCTAAAACCCTTCAAACAATCATTCGGTTTTCAAGGGAAACACGCCGTCGCTTCGCTGTGCTGAGATCAAATGCGCTTGCTCTTTTCACTGCTTGACAAAAATTATTCCATGCCGATATAATAAGAAACACCTCAAAAAGCATCCTCCGGTCTTTGGCGGTGCTTTTTTATGCACAATCCTTTTTTACATTTCATTCGTGTTGTTTTTGTATTCTGATTTTTAAGGAGAACCTTCTGCAAATGGATCGGCGAACATTTCTTAAAATTGCCGGAATGGGGAGTGTTGCCATTACAGCAGGATGCACCTCCGAAGCCGATAAGACCCTTTTTTCTCTGCTTCATGCTCCAGATGATATGGTAACCGGCAAAGCTGCCTGGTATGCCACAACCTGCAGAGAGTGCACGGCGGGCTGCGGAATCCTCGCCAAAAACAGGGAAGGGCGGGTCATTAAAATCGAAGGGAACCCGCTTCATCCCATCAACAACGG
>DNGT01000082.1 GCA_003486165.1 Desulfobacteraceae bacterium | reverse complement strand
GTGCTAATGAGTAGCGGCCTTGAAAGCCAAGCACCTTACCAATGTTCTTAATACCTTAGGATTACTAAGAATTTGGATGCAAAGATGACGCAACAGATTCGTCCTTATAGCGGTCTTGCTAAAATAAATCTTTTCTGGGCGCTCTCCAGAACGCCCCATGGAATTTTAGACATGGCCACCCCTGCATTGGGTGCGTTGCTCTGGCTCGGCCGGTTCCCCTCTCTTGAAGTAATTTTAATCGGACTGATTACCACGTTTGCCGGATACACGGCGGTTTATGCCCTTAACGATGTCATTGATTATCGTGTTGATAAAGAAAAGTTAAAACTTTGTGGAAATTTCGATATCGATTGTGATCTGGATGCCGCCACGGTAAGGCATCCCATGGCCCAGGGATATCTGAGCTTTAAAGAAGGGTTGCTCTGGACGGTGGGTTGGTCAATCGTGGCCATTTGGGGCGCTTACCACTTAAATCCGGTCTGCATTTTAATTTTTGCCATCGGCTGTTTGCTGGAGACGGTCTATTGTCTGTTACTCAAAGTCACCCATCTCAGAACCATAGTCAGTGGCGGCGTAAAGACGGCCGGGGCCATTGCCGGTGTATTTGCCGTTGATCCGAGCCCTTCACCAATATTTCTGTCCATGCTGTTTCTGTGGTTGTTTTTGTGGGAAATCGGGGGCCAGAACGTTCCCAATGACTGGTCAGACATTGAAGAGGATCGGCGCCTTAACGCCAAGACTATTCCGGTTCGACTGGGCACGAACTCGGCCAATGCAATTATTCTGGGATCTCTGGCTGCTTCGCTAATTCTCTCCACAGTTGTGTTTTACAGCTCTCCGATTCCATTTGAATTTCCATTTCTGGTTGCCGCCGTGGCAACAGGACTTTCCTTTTTTATGCTGCCCGCCTGGCTTCTATATCACACCAAGAAGCCAATGTATGCCATGGTGCTTTTCAACATGGCCAGCACCTATCCTCTGGCGTTACTTGTCATCGTCGTGATCAAAATCGTTATGGGATGAGCTGTTCGAAGAATAAATATGAATAGCTTGCCTAACGGATACGATCCGACTTGACGGCCACGCCCAGGATTCCCATTTTTTTCAACTCAAAAGAGTTTATAAGACGTAAACCTGCTGCATCCAGTTCAGTTCGAAGATCCTTGCTGGTAAAACGATCATGTTCGGGGTGAAGAAGGATGCGTTTGGTGATAACATTCTGATAGAGTGAAGGGTAAAGCTCCTCCATATAGTACACACCTCCGGACTTCAAAACCCTGGCGATTTCCGAAAGTGCACAGCGCCAGTTTGGAACATGATGCAAAAATCCGAATCCGAACAGCGCATCCAGCGCATCTGATTTGAATGGGAGATCAATGGAATCTCCCACATACATCGTCATAATATCTTTTGTCGATCCTGAAAGATACGTCTTTGCCCCTTGAATCATTTTAATGTCCAGGTCAAGGATATGCAATTGAGACGGCTTAAAAGCCTTATGGATCAATCTTGCCCCTGCGCCGCGACCGCATCCCACTTCCAGAATAATCGCTCCTGTCTTCAACGGCATCATTTGCAAGAGCCATTTAATTTCTATGTACTGCTGAAATACCCTTATGGGATTGTTGACCACCCACCGTTCAGCCCAGTTCAGTTTCATGGTTGTCCCTTTAGTTTTATCCTTTCAAAGCCAGATGAATCATTGCAATACCGTTGGTGAGTTTGTGTTCCGTCACTGTCGAGAATCCCACCTGTTTCAATACAGCCGTGAGCTCATTCGGCATTGCAAAGGTTCGAATGGATTCGGTTAGATGCAGGTATGCCTTGCTTGATCCCGCGATAACCTCACCGATCACCGGCATCACATGAAATGAGTAAATATCGTACAACCATCTGAATAACGGCGATGTCGGTTTTGAAAACTCCAGGCACATCATTTTTCCTCCAGGTTTCAGCACGCGGCCCATCTCTTTAAACCCCTGATCCATATGGGTGACATTGCGAATTCCAAAACCCACCATGGCGGCATCGAAATATCCGTCCGGAAAAGACACGTGTTCGGCATCTCCCTGAACAAACCAGATACGCTCATTTAACGGCAAATGGGCAACCTTGTGCACACCGGCCTCGATCATGGCCCGGTTGATGTCATATATGATCACCCGCCCGTTCCGGCCCACGGGTCCGGCCGCCAGAATCGCCAGATCGCCGGTGCCACCGCACACATCCAGCACCCGGTCTCCGGGATTCAGGTTCATGATCCTTATGGCGTTTCGCTTCCACAGATGATGGATGCCAAAACTCAACAGCGTGTTCATCAGATCGTATCTTTTGGCAACGGTATTGAAATGTCGCAGAACCCATTGTGTTTTTTCATCTTCGGGAATTTTTCGATAACCAAAATAGGCTGTTTTTTTAGAGCGCTGGTCATCCTCAGATCGACTCTGTCGGCCATATTCATCAAGCCATTTTTTTTGTTTCATTATTATCTCACAGTGTTTCCTGAATTGAGGTATTCTTTTATGTGTTAAAACTCAAATCTAAGTTGAGCGATTTTCAAGTTTGCCGCAGATACAAGGAAGATGTTGTTTCGCTAT
>DNGT01000242.1 GCA_003486165.1 Desulfobacteraceae bacterium | reverse complement strand
CGGGCAATTCGGCCCCAAAGCGTCAAAAGGACGTCCCGGCTCTGAAATAACCAATCAGGCCTATTCCGGCCTGGCATATATCAGCGGCGAACCTGAAAGAGAGGGGCCCGCAGAATATGCGGTTCCCACAAAGACCGGGAGTTGGTACGGCTGGTATTCCGAAGGTTTATTTGCTGCATACGGCACGCTTTTGGCGCTTAATTTTAGAGAAGACACCGGTGAGGGGCAATTCGTTGACGTTTCCGGTGCGGAATGCCTGATGAAATTCATCGACTATAACATGGGCTGGTTTCATATGGACGGTAAAGTTAAGGAACGATTGGGAAGTTATGACCCTTCTGTTTTTCCATACACGTTCATCAAATGCAAAGACGGCTATACCTTTATGGCGGCGTATAACGATGAGGCTTTTAACACGTTAATGGAAATCATAGGACGACCGGAACTGGCCAAAGACCCGAGATTCTCTTCCTTTATGCAGCGAACATCTCTGGAAAATGAAGAGGCACTTCAAAATATTCTGGAAGAATGGAGCACCCAATATCCGGTGGATGACGTCATCAAGCTCGTTCAGGAGGCCATATCAGAAAAGGAAGGTCGAGCGGCCGCAGTGGTTACAGGAAAAGTTACACACCCATCGGAAACACTTGAAGAGCAAAACTGGTGGGATAGAGGTTCGTTTATTACGGTTAAAGACCCGGTTTACGGTGAACTTACCATACAAGGCCCGCTGTGGAAGATGAGCGAAACCCCGCCGCGGCTTAAATGGATCTGTCGTCCGGTCGGTGCTGACAACGAATTTATTTATCTTAAGTATCTGGGGTTTGGAAAAAAGAGACTGACCGAGATGAAAAACGAGGGTATCCTTTAAAAAATTGAATAAAATCTCTCACGCCTTACCAAAGTATACATAGATTATTGTAATAAAAACTCATTTGGATATCTATCGCGCCTTCCTTGATCTGCCTTTTGTCGTTGTCCATTAATGGGGGAAATCCCCATGGGCTGGGGCATTCCCCTATTAAAATAAACCCTTTGCCTTATGGACATTGTTTTATTGAAATTGATAGTAATTTAAGATTAAGTTTTACAATTGGGATAAAAGGGTGGGAGGCTACATTTCTTGCCTATGTAGATAGAATGGTTCCTCAGCAATGGGGAACCATTCTTTTCGTTATTTCTGTTTTTCAACCCCTTATCCTGCCCGCAGATTCACCTTGCCAGGTCATGATGAACATAGGAAATCCGACAAAAAGGAGGGTTTTGCGAAGATTTCGATCCAGTATTTAGCGAAAGGAGGATTATATGAGTGAAAGTGTTTACAAAGTCGTTGAACTGGTGGGTACGAGTGATATTTCGTGGGAAAAAGCTGCGGAAAATGCAGTATCAACCGCCGGCAAAACCTTAAGAGATTTGAGAGTGGCGGAAATAACAAAACTTGATATGACCGTTAAAGACGGTAAGGTGTCATCCTATCGTGCAAGAGTTACACTGTCTTTCAAATATGAAACCCCATAATTTAATGGATTGTTTTGTGGAAGGAAGAGATCTATGCAATATACTCACGATGAAGTTTTAAGGCAGAAAAGCCTGCCTTGTGTCGGACAAATCGTGCGGAGCAAAAAATATGGTACGCTGTGGAGAGTAATGGAAAAAAGAGAAATCTGGCAAAATGCGTTGGGCGATCCCAAAAATCAATTCCCCCATCTGCTGCCGGCCATTTATCTGGCCTATTGGCGTATAGAGAAAGGGGTGTTACCGGGTATCGGAAAAATGTTGGGGTATTCATACACACTCCATGACAATACTTTTGTAGCCAACTGGGAAATCGTAGAGGAATAACAACATAGTTATAATAAATGGCGATTAATTTTTAAGGGGTGTTGCNNAATCGTGATACATGAGTGATTTATGAAATTTAGATCCCTTTTCTTTAGCGTCGATACAAAGCTTGATTTAAATAATTAACAACACCATTTGAACTTGAACACACAATTATGGTAAAAGCAGGGTAAAGTTAAAAACTGGAGGTTTATTTATGGCCAAAAAGCCGACTTATATGGAGTTGGAGCAAAAGATCAAAGTCTTGGAAAAAGAAAAGCTCAACCGAATGGCGGCTGAAAAGGCATTTCAACAAAGTGAAGAAAAATACCGGTTGCTTGTAAATAACCTCCCCAGCATTGTGTATAAAGGCTATCCAGACTGGTCTGTTGAGTTCTTTGATTCTAAAATAGAAAAGATTACCGGATACAATGCTGAAAAATTTAATTCCAAAGAAATAAAATGGAAAGATGTTGTCATCCATGAAGATCTCGAAGCCGCCAGAGACACTTTCATAACGGCCCTTAAAACAGACAAGTCATATGTCAGAGAATACAGGATCGAATCAAAACAAGGGAGCATTCATTGGATACAAGAAAGAGGCCAGATTATTTGTAATGCTAATAGGAAGATTGAATATGTCAGCGGCGTTTTTTTTGATATAACCGATAACAAACAGGCCCAAGAGAAACTCAGGAAAAGTGAAGAGATGGCGAGAGCCCTTTTGAACGCGACCACCGATGCTGTTGTGTTGCTTAATCATAAGGGAATTATTCTCGATATTAATGATACTTACGCTCAGAAATTTCAAAAAACTCCGGATGAAATGCTGGGATTGTGTATTTGGTATTTGTTCTCACACCAAGTCGCTGGTCTCAGAATGGTAAATGTAAATAAGGTTTTTCAAACAGGCCAGCCGGTAAGAATTGTCGATGAGCGACATGGGATTTGGCATGATACGATAATTTATCCTGTATCTAATCCCGGGGGAAAAGTAAAACGTGTTGCTGTTTTTGCTCGCGACATCACGGATCGAAAACTGGCCGAAGAACATATCCACACCCTCTCCCAACAGCTTATAAAAACCCGGGAACTAGAACGTCAGCGGATTGCCCGGGATCTGCACGACAATGTGGCTCAAGAGCTTTCCTTGTTAAAAATCAGCTGGGAAACACTTTTTGATAATCAGCCATTGATACCGGATGAAATAAGACAAAAGACTTCGGAACTGTCAAAAATTCTTCANNCGAAGAGTTTTCTGAGAAGAATGAAATAGACATCGACTTTTTTGCTGCAGGTATGGATGATTTAAAAATTTCTTCAAACACCGAAATCAATCTCTATCGTTTGATTCAGGAGGGGCTCTGGAACATTAAAAAACATGCTGAAGCAGCCAAAGTTACCATTAAGCTGGTCGCATCTTTTCCCAACATCATCCTTCGTATAGAGGACGATGGAAAAGGATTTAATGTAAAGGAACGGTTAACTGCGGCTTCAAAAGAGAAACGGATGGGGCTCCGAAGTATGGAGGAAAGGGTTAGCCTGCTCGACGGAAAAATGAAGATTCATTCACGCCCGAAAGAGGGCACAAAAGTCTTTATTGAAGTTCCTTATAAGGAGAAAAAACGTGGCTGAACAAAAAAGTATCATCATCATTGATGACCACCCGCTTTTTAGGGAAGGACTCAAAACGATTATCAGCCGCGATGACCGGTTCAAGGTGGTCGGAGAGGCAGGAAGCGGTCATGAAGGACTCGAGATGACCAAAAGGCTTAAGCCGGATCTGGTAGTTGTAGATATATCCCTGCCGGATCAAAGCGGTATCCAACTCACTCGTGATTTACGGCGACATTTTTCGGAAACAAAAATCCTAATTGTTAGTATGCATTCAAAAATTGATTATATTGCAGAGGCATTTCAAGCCGGAGCAACAGGATATGTGGTCAAGGAATCTGCCTCCGAGAGGCTTCTTCAGGGGCTCAAGTCTGTTGCAAAAGGAGATTATTATCTGGATAGTTCTGTTTCCCACGCTGTTGTTGAAAACCTTATGAAATCTCCTTTAAAAGCAGCAAAGATTACGGATGCCGATTACGCCACTTTGACGCCACGAGAACAAGAGGTGATGCGTTTTCTGGCAGAAGGACTTTCCAGTAAAGCGGTTGCTGAAAAACTTTTCATCAGTCCCAAGACTGTTGAAAACCACCGCGCAAACATTATGAACAAGCTCGGTCTTCACAGCACCATCGAATTGGTTCGATATGCCGCAAAACTTGGCCTGATCGACGTAGATCTTTGGAAAGACTGAACCATTCAATTTTTCCCCTTAATATTCGGGATAACTTCCCGATCCATGGGGGTTTCCCCCATTAAAATAAACCTTCCTCTCTATGGACAAGAGAAATCACAACCTGTTAATAATAATTCAAAAATTGCCTTTGATGTTCTTTGGATAACATTTGATAAAAGGGGGAAACATGATTTCTTCTCCATGTAAAAATTGCTCCAAGATAAATCTGCCGAAGGAGAAGTGCGTCAAAGAGTGCAAGTTGTTGCAAGCCATACAGGATATGGAATTGACTGCTGAAAAGTTAAATGATGGAAGCAGTATAGACTATACCGAGGAGTATAGTTACAATGCTCCTCTTAGGCTTTCAATGGGCTCTTTTTGAAAAAGCCATAATTTTTTGCTGCACAGAAAAATTGCATGGCACAAAATCAACAGGATACATGTTGAGAAAAAGCAATAGAAATACACTCAATGGTGGTGACCACCCAAAAGGAATCAAAAAAAATATCGATGGCTGCATCCAATCATATCGATAACCGTTCTAAAAAAAAGAGCTTTCTCGATATCGTCTCTCTGATTCGAAGCATTCAGAGAGCCGAAGGGAATATGGACTGTTTTCAGATGGGAGTGATAGACTGTGATCAGGTGGATTGCAAATGGCGGGCCTTTTGCCTGGAAGTATGTCCGGTCTTTGGCAAAGATAAAATCTGACTTACTGCTGTCAAAATAGATGCCATACAGGTAGTTTCGCCTCACATTCCTCCACCACCCCTCCGGTGGTGTTCAGTCTCTGCCGGATAAGAGGTCTTAACCTTTTACGCCAAAACCCTTTGGCAGTGAAATCAATCTCCATTTCACTGTAAATAAAATAATATGCCGGCAGAGACCAATTTTTTTCCTTCCTTATGTTTTATATCCTCTTAAAATTTTTTTCGTACGGTTGATATATTTCATAACGTATACTATATTTAACTTGAGTTGTTTTTAATAAGAGGGCCAAATGTTTTTGATTGCCGGTGTTACGCCGAAAATAAAAGTGCTTGACAATACCCCCAGACAATGTCCGGTATGCGGTCTTCACCAGGCCTACTTCAAACGGGTGGATCATTATTTCAATCTATTTTTCATTCCGATTTTAAGAGTCAAAAAAGGAGAGCCGTTCATCATGTGTGAAAGATGTGAAAGAACGGTACATGAATTCAAAAAAGAATATAGCAGTGCCTGGCCGGATATTAGAGAAACGACGTGTCATCGTTGTGGAAAAACATTAGAGAAAACGTTTGAATATTGCCCTTACTGTGGCAAACCCATTTAGTGCCCATCCATAAATGGTCTTTTTGCCCAATCTCTGCGNNATAATCCTCGGAATATTAATCTCAAATGCCTGTGGTTATTTTTTTCGCATGCCTTGATCTTAAACAAAAATTATCATTTATGGATGGACACTATTTGAAAATGAATTATTCTATTCAAAATTTAACAAACACTAAAGTTGAACGTCATGTCGTTTTAGTGGCACCTCAAGTTCCGTGGAATACGGGCAATATCGGTCGCACCTGCCTGGGCACCGGTGCATGTCTTCACTTAATAAAACCCCTGGGTTTTTCTCTTGGAAATCGTGAACTTAAAAGAGCAGGTCTCGATTACTGGTATAAAATCAAACTTTCGGTCTGGGATGATTTTAAGAGTTTTCACCATAAGATGGCACCTGGAAAAGAAGAAGTTGCAGTTTTTACGAAAAACGGGTCAACTCCCTTTTGGTCCATGCCTTTTCAAAAAAGATTTTTTCTCATTTTCGGATCAGAGATCAAGGGACTTCCGGAAGACATGGTATCCGAATATAAACAGGCCACATACCATATTCCCATTACATCAGAAATTCGGTGTTTGAACCTATCCACAACAGTCGGGATCGCGCTTTATGAAAGTCTGCGCCCTAAGCCCGAATATCCATTCCGCTCTCCGAGCCGGAGGCTGATATATAAAGGTTTACAATAAATACTTTTCGACCCCTCAAGCATTTAAATAGTGTCCATCCATAAAAGAGGATTTTTGTTCAAGATCAAGGCATGTGAAAAAAATAACCACAGGTATATGAGATTAATATTCCGAGGATTATTTT
>DNGT01000094.1 GCA_003486165.1 Desulfobacteraceae bacterium | reverse complement strand
TGCACGCGGTTGCGTTCGCCGCCCGAGAGCATGCCGACCTTTTTTTGCTGGTCGGTACCGGTAAAGTTGAATCGGGCCACATAGGCTCTAGATTTGACTGACATGTTGCCGAGTTCGATCACATCTTCTTTGTTTGAAATCACCTCCCAAATGGTTTTTTGCGGATCAAGACTTTCTCGGCTCTGATCCACATAGGCCATTCGAACGGTGGGTCCGATCCGGATACTGCCCGTGTCCGGTGTTTCCTGGTCTGTTATCATTTTGAACAACGTGGTCTTTCCGGCACCATTGGGCCCCACCACGCCGACAATGCCGCCCGGCGGCAAAAAGAATGACATGTTTTCTACCAGCAAACGATCGCCGTAACCCTTGGATACATTTTCGGCTTCAACCACCAGATTGCCCAGACGCGGCCCCGGCGGTATGTAGATTTCAAGATCTCCGGCTCGCGACGCGCTTTCACGGGTCAGCAGTTTTTCATAGGCACTGATTCGAGCTTTTGATTTGACCTGACGGGCCTTGGGGGTCATCCTGATCCATTCCAATTCCCTCTGAAGAGTTTTTTGATGATGGCTTTCGGATTTTTCCTCTTGTCTGAGACGCTCCTGTTTTTGTTCGAGCCATGAGGAGTAATTGCCCTTCCAGGGAATGCCGTAACCCCGATCGAGTTCCAAAATCCAGCCGGCAACGTTATCGAGAAAATACCGGTCATGGGTCACTGCGATGACGGTTCCCGGGTACTGATGAAGATGATGTTCCAACCAGGACACGGTTTCGGCATCCAGATGATTGGTGGGTTCGTCCAAAAGCAGAATGTCCGGCTTGCGGAGCAACAACCGGCAAAGGGCCACCCGGCGTTTTTCGCCTCCGGACAACACGTTTACCAATGTATCCCCTGGCGGGCAGCGCAGCGCATCCATGGCCATTTCCAGGCGGGCGTCCAGATCCCAAGCATCCGCTGCATCCAGCTTTTCCTGGACCTCTCCCTGTAGTTCGATCAGGCGCGCCATCTCTTCATCGGACATGGGCTCGGCGAACTTTTCGTTGATGCGGTTGAATTCATTCATGAGTTCAATGGTTGTCTGTACCGCCTCCTCAACGGTTTCTTTGACGGTTTTGGTGTCGTCAAGAACCGGCTCCTGCTCCAGATATCCCACGGTGTGACCCGGGGATCGAATCAACTCCCCGTTAAATTCCGTGTCCTTGCCAGCCAGGATGCGTAAAAGGGAGCTTTTCCCCGAGCCGTTGAGTCCCAAAACGCCGATTTTGGCGCCGAAAAAATACGACAACGATATGTCTTTAAGAACTGGTTTTTTATCGTAATACTTACTAACACGAATCATTGAACATATGATTTTATTTGGCTGATCACTCATGATGTTTCCTTTTCATGAAAAAGCGGAGGTTGACATCCTGTCTCAACTTCGGCTAGAATATTTTTTCGTCGTTTGAACCCGAATTAGTGTTACTATATTTTTCACAAATATTTATTTAATGCAAGCGTATTGAATGTGATAGAATTTATGAATGATTTTTCAATATCTTACAATAAACGATTTATATTGGTTGTTTCTTTATGTGTTGCGTTTATTTTAAATCGACCACATTTTTCAGCCGCATACACCCTGACTGATCGCCAGAACTTTCAGAGTTCCATTGTAGATTACCGTTCACGGTTGAATCCGAATTATCAGAAGGTAAGGCGTAAAGAGACGAAATACATTATTGTCCACACTTCGGAGCTGGGTCTTAAAATGACGCTTAGGGTTGTTTTGAAAGGAAAACGTTTGCGCAATGGTGGGTTAACCGATGGGGGGCATACCCATTATGTGATTGCTCGAAACGGGCGGACATTTCGCATTGTTGACAAGAAATACGAAGCCGACCATGCCGGTCTTAGCATGTGGAACGGGGAGACGGATATCAGCAAAATCTCCATTGGAATTGAATTGGTTGGGTATCATTACGCACCCATCACTNNCGGCTTTTGGCTGATCTTCAGTTGGCTGAAATATATTATGGTCAGCGGGAATATTATGCGAAAACAGATGACGCGAACCTCATTACCAAAATTAACACCGCCTGGTCAATCGCCGGAGAAGATTACGACAGTCAGACAACGGTCTATAAATTTCCGGGTGGTCAAATATACACCGGTGATCAAATTTCAGATAAAATAGGCTGGGACAGGATACCCGCAAAAACGGTTGTGATGCTGAATCAGGAGAACAGCATTTCTTTGATAAAAAGCGATGATCCCATAAAAACCATATCGGATAGGCTCACGGCATGGTCCTTTGCCGGTCAAGCGTATAATCTGAAAACCACAGTCTATTTTATGCCTTCAGGTCAAATGAGAGTCGGTTCAATGATATCCGATTGGGATGATCTGCCTGCCAAAACAAAGCTTATTGTCGGTTACAGGGGTCCTTTCGAGCTTCATAAAGGTCGATCCGCCTACCAAATTGCCGGTAAGAAGTACAAAGATCGTAAAACAATATACTACCTGCCACCCAAAAAATTGGTGGCCGGTGATAAAATAAACGACTTTAATGGACTCCCAAAGGGCACCCTGATTTTTCTTCCTGATACCTAATGATAAAGGGGAATCAAGGCCTGCCTGTAACTTTAAAACGCAATCAAGTTGAAGTCCTAAAGGTTGGATTGCCATGAAACCAGCTCTGATCATCGTAGATATGCTTAAGGATACGTTTAACCAACATCCAGATGCCTTTATAACAAAAGAGGCCCTGAAGTTCATCCCATCCATTAACCGTCTTTCTGCCATGTTCAGATACAAGGGACTTCCCGTAATATTTTCTTGTGATTCGTTTTTGCAAAGTGATTTCATTTTTCAAGGAAAAATGAAGCCGCATTCTATCAGGGGAACAGATGGCGCAACTGTTATTGATGAATTGGAAAAGGAAACAAGCGATATTGTTTCACCCAAACGCAGGTTCAGCGCATTCTTTAAAACAGATCTCGACCAAACCTTAAGAACCCTGGGCTGCGATACCGTTACCGTGGCTGGAATAGCGACTCATATTTGTGTGTTAACTACGGTATTGGATGCAGTTGCATTGGATTTTAAAGCCATTCTTTTAGAAGATTGTTGTGCTGCCCACAAACCTGAATACCACACCGCAACAATTCAATTATACAAAAACACTCCCATATATCCTTTGATAAGAATCATGTCGTCCGAAGCGTTCATCGATGAATATTTTAACCCTT
>DNGT01000087.1 GCA_003486165.1 Desulfobacteraceae bacterium | reverse complement strand
ATGTTAAAAAACAAACCTTGACATTGGCCATACTGGTTGCCCTTTCCATAGGATTTTTCGGCGGCGTTGTTTTTACTGTCTATAAGTCCGGATCCAGTCAATCCGCTCAGGTATCAGCCAAACAAATGCCGGCACCGACGACTCCGGCGAGGCCGGATGTCTCCACGGACATCGCGGTCAAAATTTTAAAGCTCGAGAAAATAACCGCTCAAAACCCGGATGATGTCTCAGCGTGGGTAGAATTGGGAAACCTGTATTTTGACTCCAACAACTATCAGAAAGCCATTGACGCGTATAATAAATCGTTAACGTTAAATCCGAATAATGCCAACGTCATCACGGACCTGGGGGTTATGTACCGCCGGAGCAGCCAGCCGGCTGAAGCCGTCAAAACTTTTGATAAGGCGATCAACGTAGATCCAAAGCACGAAACTGCCCGCTTCAATAAAGGTATCGTGCTGATGCACGATTTAAATGATATTAAAGGTGCTATCAAGGCCTGGGAGGAACTCGTCGCATTGAACCCGCTTGCGTTGGCACCCAATGGACAACCCGTGGATCAAATACTTCAAACTCTCAAAGAAAAAAAATGATGGGAGGTGGACATGGCTGATCTTCAAAATGATTTGTTCCTGCGCGCCTGCAAACGACTGCCGGTGGAAAGAACGCCAATATGGGTCATGCGCCAGGCCGGGCGTTACCTACCGGAGTATCGCGCCGTACGTCAACAATTCGATTTCATTACCATGTGTAAAACGCCCGAACTTGCAGCCGAGGTAACCTTACAGCCGATCGATATCATCGGGGTCGATGCCGCCATTCTGTTTTCCGACATCCTTGTCATTCCTGAAGCAATGGGAATGCCATTTGAAATGCATGAAGGCAGGGGGCCGGTATTCCCCGACCCCATCAGAAATGAAGCCGACGCCAAAGTTCTCAAGTCTATCGACCCTGCCGATGATTTAAAATATGTGCTCGATGCCGTGTCATTGACAAAACGTGAATTAAACGGACGTGTCCCTTTAATCGGCTTCAGCGGATCGCCATGGACATTATTAACATACATGGTTGAAGGCCAGGGCTCCAAGACGTTTTCAAATGTAAAAAAGCTGATCNNTACAGTAATCCCAAGCTGGCCCATAGCCTTTTGAACAAAGTTGCCGATGCGGTTTCGGCATATTTAAGCGCCAAGATTGAGGCCGGCGTAAATGCCGTTCAAATATTCGATACCTGGGGTGGAATTCTATCAAAAGACGATTTTGAATCGTTTTCTATGAAATACATTAGAAAGGTAATTTCCAAGGTCAAACGAAAAGATGAACCAATAATTGTCTTTGCCAAAGGGGTGCATTTCAGTTTAGACAAACTTTCCGATAGCGGCGCCGATGTTCTCGGCCTGGACTGGACCATGGATATTGGACAGGTGAGGAAAAAATTCGGAAACAAAGTTGCGCTTCAAGGGAATCTCGATCCCACAGTGCTTTATGCCGATGATGAAAAGATTAAACAGGAGGCCGTTAAAATTTTAAACGCATTTGGTAATGGCAGCGGACATATTTTCAATCTGGGTCATGGCATATTGCCAGACGTGCCGCCCGAAAACCTTAAAGCGCTGGTCAACATTGTCAAAGCGGAAAGCGTTGTTTACCACCTCAATGAAAAAAACACCGCGTCAATGAACGAAGCAATGTTTGATTATAATACAATATGGCACTGCTCTTGATTAGCGCCCATCCTCAAATCTCTATTGGGAACAAATTAAGTTTCCACTTGCGCAACATGAATATGGGGGTAAATTTTGTTTAAAATAGATTTAGAACTCATAAAAAAGTATGACAAACCAGGACCGCGATATACCAGTTATCCAACGGCGCCGCATTTTAATGAATCCTTTACCCATGAAAATTATATCGATGAAATAACGAAGACAAATCAAGGAAACAATCTGCCTGACCTGTCTTTGTATTTTCATCTGCCCTTTTGCGATACGCTCTGTTATTTTTGCGGCTGCAATATGATCGTAACCCGGAACAGGGATCGAATCAGAAACTATGTTAAATATCTAAAGCTTGAGATTGACCTGATACGCTCCCGACTGTCATCGGAAAGAAAAGTTGCTCAGCTTCACTGGGGCGGCGGCACCCCCACACATTTGAATCCCGACGAAATCACGGATCTGAGTTCCCATATCCATACCCACTTCGATTTTAACCCAGACGCTGAAACCGGATGTGAAATTGACCCCAGGGAATTAACCAGAGAGCATCTCGCCGCCCTGAAAAACGGCGGCTTCAACAGAATCAGTATGGGCGTGCAGGATTTTAACGAAAAAGTTCAAAAAGCGGTCAATCGCATCCAGCCGGAAGACCTGACCAGACAGGTTGTCGCCTGGGTCAGAGAGATGGGATTTGAGAGCATCAACCTCGATATCATGTACGGGCTTCCCTTCCAATCTTC
Organism: Desulfobacteraceae bacterium; assembly: GCA_003486165.1. Lineage (GTDB taxonomy): Bacteria > Desulfobacterota > Desulfobacteria > Desulfobacterales > UBA11574 > UBA11574. Next base: position 4,768 of record DNGT01000087.1, on the reverse strand, counting down.
TGATACCTTTGAAAAAACGGTAGATAAGGTTATCGATATTAATCCTGACAGAATTGCACTGTTTAACTTTGCCTATGTCCCCTGGCTTAAAAAGCATCAGTCGCTGATCAAGCCNNTACGTCTTCATCGGAATGGATCACTTTGCCAAGCCGGAGGATGAGCTTGCGGTGGCACTGAGAGAAAAAAAGCTTTACAGGAACTTTCAAGGTTACAGTACACATGCGGGTGCGGATCTTTACGCCATGGGTGCAACGAGCATCAGCCAGTTTGGAAGAGTCTATGCCCAAAACTACAAGAAAGAGAAAAAGTACCTTGCCGCACTGGACAAAAATATTTTGCCGACGGCCAGAGGGTACTATTTGAGTGACGACGATATGCTGCGCAGGCGTGTCATCACAAAATTAATGTGCGACTTTGAGCTCGATTTTAATTCAATCGAAAACGAATTCGACATAGACTTTGAAACCTATTTTAACTGGGGGCTTGGCAACCTCAAAGAGATGATCGCCGATGATCTTGTTGTCATTGAGAACAGATCTTTAAAAGTAACCCCCATGGGGAGAATGTTGATACGAAACATAGCGATAAATTTCGACGGTTACATTGAACGGGAAGAAGACAATGCCCGTTATTCCAGAACCGTATAACAGCGGAAAGACGTGTTGAAACTGATGAGAAAAAGAATCAAAATAGGAACTCGAGGCAGCAAGCTCGCATTGTGGCAGGCGAATTGGATAAAGTCGGCGTTGAGCGCAAAGCACCCTTCCCTTTCTTTTGAAATGGTTATCATTAAAACCAAAGGCGATAAAATTCTCGACGTACCTCTTGCAAAAGTCGGGGGCAAAGGGCTTTTTGTAAAAGAATTAGAGGATGCGCTTTTATACCGTAAAATCGACCTTGCGGTCCACAGTATGAAAGATATGCCGGGTGACATCCCGAAAGGCTTGTGCGTTGGTGCAATACCGAAGCGAGAATCTCCGCTGGACGTCCTTATATCTCATAATGGGTTGCGTTTATCTGACCTCAAGCCACGTGCCCGTATCGGTACAAGCAGCCTTCGGCGAGCCGCCCAGCTGCTCCACATCCGACCGGATCTGGTGATATCGCCCTTAAGAGGCAACATAGATACACGTCTTAAAAAGGTTGAAACCGAAAATCTTGATGCCATCATCTTGGCCGCTGCAGGTATAAAACGTCTCGGCTTTGAATACAGAATAACAGAATACCTGGATGAAAACATCATGCTCCCGGCAGCAGGTCAAGGTGCCCTGTGTGTGGAAACCAGAAAAAACGACACTGAGGTCGGACCTATCGTTGCCGCACTTGATCATCATCAAACAAAGGCGGTTGTCATGGGTGAACGTGCTTTTTTAAATCGACTCGAAGGGGGCTGTCAGGTACCCATTGCAGCCCATGGGAAAATCGATGGGAATACCTTTACCCTATGTGGTCTTGTTGCCACGGTTGACGGAACAACTGTGATTAAGGACACTTTCTCAGGACCGATGGATTCATCTGAAATAATCGGGGTGGAACTTGCAGATCGTCTGGCTTCAAGGGGAGCAAAAACCATAATGGAAGATCTATACGCCGGTCTTTCCCCGAGGGTCTAATTAGATATGATTCTTATAAACGTTTATCGAGGCCTTAAAAGAAACCGTCGTTGGATAACAAATGGATAAGAGCAACATTTAAGTTCACTTTCACTGGGAAATGAACTCGGACCTTCTTGACAGAAATCCTTTTTAGCGTTCTTTAGGTGACGTGTACAAAATATGAACATTGTTATACATGAACCGAATATTACAATTAATTTTAGAACCAACTAAATCGAATATTTTTATTGACTTGAATGCTACATTGTGGTAATGTTGCACAACCTATCGATACAGTGTGCAGTACAATAAAATACAATTTTACATGGCCGCCCGTAACGATAACAGCCATAACCCAAACGAATAACAAAGATCATTTAACCTGGATGGCAGAACATGAGGCGAATTAACCGAATCTTCCTTTTTTCTTGTATATGTATCGTTTTTATCTTCGGCTGCGGCGAACCCGCGAAAGAGCCAAAACCAGAGGAGACAAAATACGAAACCACCCTCAATATCGGCCTTATTCCCGAGCATGACATATTTCACCAGCTTAAACGATTTGAACCCATTGCCGATTATTTGTCAAAAAAGATCCAGGCAAATATCAATCTCATCATTCTTACAAGATATGGAAATATCGTTGATAATTTTGTGTCCGGAGGGTTTGATGCCGCCTTTTTTGGAAGTTTTACGTATACCCTGGCGCATTCCAAAATCGGCGTTGAAGTGATCGCCAGGCCGGAAACTAATCTCGGAGTTTCTGAATACTATGGAATGATCTTTACCAGAAAGGACAGCGGTATCAGAAGCGTTAAAGATATGGAAGGGAAAATTCTCGCATGCGTGGATAAGGCCACAACCGCCGGTTATCTTTTTCCAATGGCATATCTTAAAAAAAATAAGGTTACAGATTACAAAACGTTTTTTGAAGAAATCTATTTTACAGGAACTCATGAAGATGCAATTTATGATGTGTTAAATGGAAGGGCACATGTCGGATCTGCCAAAAATACTGTTTTTTACCGACTTGCAGACAAAGACCCCAGAATTATCAATGAATTGCATATCATCGCAGAATCCCCCAAGGTTCCGGAAAACGGGTTGGCCGTGAGAAAAGACCTGGACGAATCCGTCAAGAAAAAACTAAAGGAAACGCTGCTGAATATGCACAAGGAATCTGACGGCGTACAAGTACTCAATGATTTTGGTGTACAGAGGTTCATTGAGACGACAAACGCTGATTATATAAATGTTTACAAGATGTTAAACCAATTAGGGTTAAACCTTTCCACCTATGAATACGTGAATGAATAATGAAGAAAAAGATTCTAATAGCCTTAGGCATCTATTCGATCGTTTTTATCCTGGGAGGAATTTATATCATCTCGACCATTTCATCATCCACGAGAAAGCTGGAAGATCTCATCAGTTTGTACAAGATAGAAACCCAGAGAAAGCAGTTATTGATCCGTATTAAAAATGTGCAATCCGATCTTCATTTAAAGAGGACCCCCTATTCCAAAAGTGTTTTGACGATTATCAACAATGTAAAATCCATGGAAGTCATGGCGGATACATGTTTTAACTGTCATCACAGCGAGCCAGTGGTTTCAAGNNTCGAAGACGACAAGGCCTTCAGAACGGCGGAAAACCTGTTGGCGGATGTTAACGGAATGGTGCACCTGGCAACGCTAAGGCTATCAGAAAAAACCAAATTTTCCATCCGTGACATTTCCAAATCAAATATGATTCTTTTTTTACTGATCAGCTTAACACCCTTCTTTGCTGCGGGCTTGGGATTTATTTTTGTCAGGGGCATCACCAATCCTATCAAAGAAATTCTGGTGGCCACTCGAAAAATAAAAGGCGGTAATTTAGATTTTAGACTAAAGGGCTTAGAAGACGAATTTGGAGAAGTTGCCGAGTCGTTTAATGAAATGGCAGGCCGCGTGGAGGAATATACAAAAAAGCTGGAGGGAAAAACCGTTGAACTCGAGCGTGCGCATGATGAGATGAGTACATTTTGCCAGGTTCTGAGACAAATAGGCATCCAGCAGAAACTCGATGGTGTCGCTTCTTTTCTAATAGAGAAATTCCAACAGATCTTGAATAGCCGGTATATTAAATTTTTTGTTTTTAGCAGCGATCGCGACTCGCTGTTTATCCTCTCCGAAGGGGAAGTAGAAATTCTTGAAGACAAAGAACTGATTGAAAGCATCTCGAATAATCTGGAAAAAATGAACAGCATTAACACCTCCCCTGGAATTTCCTTGCCTTCCCCACTGATTCCAAATGACATCCCCCTGGACGGCCGACAAACCGTCATTCCGTTTCGAATCGAAAACTATACTCAAGGTGGTCTGGTTGTTATCTGCCCTCAGGACTGCCTGTGTGACAAAAACAAACTTAAGCTGGTTGCTTTGATTCTCGAGCAGGCCTCGGGATCCATCAAGAGGGCCATCTTGCATCAGGAAGAAATTCGTTTTCTTGAAAAACGCATCGAGAGNNGTCGAAGACATTGCCCACACGGACGCAACGATTTTAATTCAAGGAGAGACCGGAACCGGAAAGGAACTGGTGGCTCGGGCCATTTATAAGGAAAGCCTGCGTAAGAACAAGCCTTTTGTTGTGATCAATTGTGCCGCCTATCCGTCCACCTTGCTGGAAAGTGAGCTTTTTGGACATGAGAAGGGGGCGTTCACCGGCGCGATCCGCAAAAAAATCGGTCGATTCGAGCAGGCCGACGGCGGCACGGTTTTTCTTGATGAGATTGGCGAGATCCCGTTACCTTCTCAAATCAAGCTGCTGCGGGTCCTCCAGACCCAAAAATTCGAGCGCCTCGGGGGGGAGCAGACATTGACCGTAAATGTCCGCATTATCGCAGCTACCAACAAAGACCTGATTCAGGAAGTCAAAAAGGGATATTTTCGGGAAGATCTTTATTACCGCCTGAACGTCATTCCGATTCTTTTACCGCCGCTCAGAAATCGACGCAACGACATCCCGCTTTTGGCCCGTCATTTTCAGCGAAAATTCGCCGCCGAACATGGGGATGATGTGAGAGATTTTAGTTCGGAAGTGATGCGGCGCCTTTTGGATTATCCATGGCCGGGCAATGTCCGTGAGCTTGAAAACACCATTGAACACGCTGTTGTACTGAGCAAAGGTCA
>DNGT01000224.1 GCA_003486165.1 Desulfobacteraceae bacterium | reverse complement strand
GTATTCAAAATGACATTTTTTTCTATTTCTCTTAGAGAAACTGTTTGAGAAATCGTTTGTGTTACAAAGTTAGGCTGTTTATCTTTCTCGGTTAGAAAAAGATCTTTATTACTTATTAAATCCTGCTTACACATCAAGACTGCTCTCTCTATGATGTTTTCAAGTTCTCTAACATTACCCTTCCACGGCATTTCTATAAGAGTGGCAATGGCCTCATCTGTCAGCCCTTTGACAGATCTGTTGTCCAACTCGCAGTATTTTTCGACAAAATGTTTTGCAAGCAGAGGGATATCTTCCTTTCTTTCTCTCAGTGGAGACAAATGAAATGGGATTACATTCAGTCTATAATGAAGATCTTCTCTGAACTTTCCGTCTTTAATTTGTTTTTCAATATCACGGTTTGTGGTGGCGAGAAATCTTACATCAACAGGAACAGGATTCATTCCACCAATCCTGTCAATTTCTCTTTCCTGCAATACTCTTAAAAGTTTGGATTGAAGCTGATAATCCATTTCGGTAACCTCATCCAAAAGCAGAGTCCCGTGGTTAGCCAGTTCAAATTTCCCTTTTTTTCTGGAGATTGCGCCCGTAAATGCTCCTTTTTCATGCCCAAACAATTCACTTTCAAGCAAGTTTTCCGGAAGAGCTGCACAATTGACAGCGACAAACGGTTCATCTCTCCGAGAGCTGTGATGATGAATATACCTTGCAAAAAGCTCTTTTCCGGTTCCCGACTCTCCCTGTATAAATATTGAAGCTTTGCTGTCAGCGACATCTCTTGCAATCTCCAAAAGTTTTTCCATTTTCTCGTTTTGTGTGATTATTTTAAATCTTTTCCTTGACTCCTCTTTCTTTTTGTCATTTGAACCGTTGGCAACATATGAATGAATTAACTCCATCATTTTAGGCGTTAATGGTTTTAACAAAAAGTCATCTGCTCCAAATTTCATCGCCTCAACTGCCTCATTAACACAGGCTTCATCTGCTATAAGGATTACAGGGAGTGTCGTTTTACATTCTTTTATTCGCTTTAAAAGGCTAATTCCATTGATTTGAGACAAATTCATATCGCTAATGACAAGGTCATAGTGGTTTTTAATTATTTCTTCATAAGCCAATCGACCGTTGGTCGCAGTTTTAACATGATAGCCTGATTCAAGAAATATCTTACATATATGGTGTGACTGACTGTTAATGTCATTTTCCGCCAGTAGTACTTTCTTCCTAGTCATTTTTATACACTGTCCCCTGATTCATGAACCTAGTTGAGTTTCTCAGACATATTATCATTGTTAAATTGAATTTCATCCATTTTTTCTTTAGCAAGATTGCTCCAGAATGGATCATTGAGGCTCATGATCTGATTATAAAGTGCAAAAGAATCTTCTTTTTTATTTAACCGCCAGTAGCATTCCGCTAACTTTAGCTTTAGCGAATTTTTATTTGAATTTTCTTTTATTGTCTTAATCACGTGATTGAAAATATTTAATGCTTTTCGAACATCACCCAGAGAGAGATAGAGATCGCCCAATTCCTGATCAATATTGTAATCCGTAAAATCACATTCTTTTTTAATTGCGTTCACCTCGTCCATTGCCATCAAGGCGTTTTCTTTGGAGTTGTTGCCTGTTAACGCCTTAGCTTTTTCGATCAGAAGCCGGGCCCTTTTGCATTTTGATACAGGATATTTTAAGGCCTTAACAAATGTATCAGCTGCCAGCTCATATTGTTTTTGTTTCAAAAGAATACTTCCACGTATCTGGTATGCTTCTGGAGCGTATTTGCTGTCGGGATGATTTTCTATCAATATATCAAATCTTTTTAACGCATCTTCGATGTTGTCTTGACCAAACAAATATTTGCCCATTGAGAAAAGAAGATCATCGGGTTTATCATTATCGGTTAAAAGAATATCAGCTTTTTTAAACAAGTCTATGGCCATATCATCAAGGTTGATATATAAAAAGGCTCTGGCAACAGGCAAAAAGAGTTCTGGCGCATTAACCATCGAAAATACTTTTTCGTCTTTAAAATATAAGTTTATGATATTTATATATTTATGATTTGCCATCTCTTTTTTTAGCACACCTTCAATTGTCACCATCAGGGCATGTGTTAATTCTTTTATTAAAGATGTCCTCGGATATTTTTCAAGTAGTTCTTTTAAGATATTTAGGCTCTTTTCATACTCTTTCTCTTTCTGATAAGTAATACCGAGTTTTAACATTGACAGTTGTATTAAAGGATTCTTCTCATCCTTTTTGTCATCAGAGTCATTTACGATATCCTCATATATTTTTTTAGCTGATCCCATTTCTTTTCTTGTTTTTTCAATCCAGTCTTTGTCTTCTTGTTGTTCAGCAAGCCTAATCTTACTTATGATTGCTCCATCAGTATTAGGGTAGCGTTCAAGGACCATCCGATAAAATTTTACAGCATCCCCGACCAATCCTTCATTCCGATAGGTATCTCCAATCTGATTAAGTACAAGATGGTTTATTTCTCTCTCAGGGCATGTATTATAATATCGATAAAGGTTTTCTCTGGCCTTCTGATTTTCTCCCAGCTGGTAATAGTTATATCCTATATAGAGAGAAATATCCGGGTGCTTATATATATTCTCAGGATCTTCTTTGTTTAGTTCATTGAGAATTTTGAGTGATCTGTCAAATTTATTCATTTCATAAAGAATTTTTGCTTTTTCTTTTTTTGCTTCTATTCCTTCGGATAAATTTGGGTTTTCGGAGGTGATAGTTTCCAATTCATCCAGCGCGGACAGGGCATCTTCTTTTTTATTCTTCAGGAGCAACACCCTTGCTTTTTGCATTAATGCCTTTACCCGTAGTATGGATCCATTGTCTTTCTTTAAAACTAGGTTATAATAACCCAATGCCTCATAATAATTTTTTATATAAAAATACAGGTTGCCAATGCTAAATACAGCATCCGGAACATATTCGGAATTCGGGAATCGACTGATGGCATCTTCATAATGACCTTTAATTTCTTTATATTGAACCAAGATAAATTCTTTGTTTAGAAAATCATAAGATTTCGCCAAAATAAAATATGCNNCAAGGCATTTCAGGTAAATGGATGTATCTTCTTTGCCGTCATCTTCCACCATTTGAGTCAGTTTATCTTCAAGCCGTATTTTTGTCAGACCATCTTCTTTTGATCTGTCTTGCTTTCTAAAAACATATTCCGTTTCTTTTTCAGGAGCACCATTTTTTTGATTGCCCGAAGTTTCTGAAATTAATGGGGTCACTTCTTCCAAGGCTCTTTTTTTATGCAATTCTTCATTATCTTTTGGGATATCGTTCAGCTTCACATATTTATTTTTTTCTAATTTCTCTAAATCCTTCGTTGTTTCAATGACATTTGTAGTATTATTATGTTTTTTTTTATCTTCGCCTTCTTTTGATTTAAAAGTGATTATCAATTCATTATCAACAGGCTTATCGGTAAAACTGGGAACAACGGAACCCTTTACATCAAAGACTATTCTTATTTTTTGTGTATGGTATCCAATTCTTATAACTTTAATATCCGAATTTTCCATCACTTTAGACACCCCTCCCAACAAACGCGCCGCACAAAAGATATCAACAACAATCCTGGGAGGTGCTTTAAGGGGTTTGGCTATATATTCAGATATTTTACCATCACCCAAGACTGTTACGATGGTTTGGCCTTTGAATTTATGTGTTGTGATTGAAACAATCCTGCTTATCGTCCCTTTATATGATTTTTTAGTAGAGGGATGCGGACTTGCCGCAACATTACTGAGATGCAACACAAATAAAAGGGATAAAAATAAAACAGAAATGGATCTGATTAAGAAGCCTTTCATACGGCATTTTTACAGCAATTAGTATGCCAACAGGATTGGAATAATGCCAGGATGGTATGGTGGAATGTTGAAAACCCGCTTCAGATGATAGCACCACAACATTTTTTGTTCTAACCGTTTGTTATAACAGTTATTATTTAAGACGCCCTTTTTGTTTGAATTGTCTCAATATACATGGAAGGATGTTGAAATGGTGGAGTGATGGACTTAAAAAAAAATGGGCAATGAATGTCGACCGTCATTTTTTTGACAATTGAACTTCCCATCTCAAGAGAAAAATTCGTCTAAATTCATCATCAGTGTCCATCCAGAAATGAGGATTTTTGTTTAAGATCAAGGCATGTGAAAAAAATAACCACAGGCATATAAGTTGATATTCCGAGGATTATTTTTTGAACATAACGAAGAGATTGAGAAAAAAGACCATTTATGGATGGGACACTATTAAACCGATGACGGTCTACGCAGAGATGGCGTCATCTGTTTCTATGTTCTGTTTTTTAATCTTTGCCACCAAGGTTGTTCTATTGATATTTAGAAGTTTTGCAGCTTTTGATTTTACCCAGTTGGCTTTTTCCAGGGCCTCAAGAATAATCCTTTTTTCATAATCTTGAACCGCTTCATTAAGGTTCAGATCGTTATCTATGATTACCTCTTTTTCCGGGTGAAGCGATCCACTAACATCTTGAATATTTTCAGGTAGATCATCAAAGCTTACTACCGGCCCATCACTAAGGATTGTGAGTCTTTTTATCACATTTTCAAGTTCTCTGACATTTCCAGGCCACTCATACGCCAATATTGCATCCATGGCAGACTGGGAGAAACCCGTAATCTTCTCACGCTTTCCTTTCTGAAACTTTTTGAGGAAAAAATCGATAAGTAAAGGAATGTCAGATCTTCGCTGTTTTAAGGATGGAACCTTGATCGGAATAACATTCAATCGATAATAGAGGTCTTCCCTGAATTTCTCCGTATTAATGGCCGTTGTTAAATTCTTGTTGGTGGCTGCGATAAACCTTAGATCCACATGAAGGGTCTTTGTCGCACCCACTCTTTCGAATTGTTGTTCTTGTAAAACCCTCAGCAATTTTATTTGCAATGCCGGACTCATTTCTCCGATTTCATCGAGAAAAACGGTGCCGCCGTTTGCCATTTCAAATCGACCGATTCTCTTTTTATAGGCACCGGTAAAGGCGCCTTTTTCGTGGCCAAAAAGTTCGCTTTCTAACAAAGCTTCCGGTATAGCGCCACAATTTATAACCACCATCGGTTTATCACTCCGTGGGCTGTTATAATGAATCGATCTTGCTATTAATTCCTTNNCCTGTACCACTGGCACCGGTAATCAGGACAGTGCCATCCGTATCAGAGACCTTCTCGATAAGATCGTATATTTTTTTGATAGCATTACTTGTTCCGACAATATTTTTATAATGATATTTACCCTTTAATTCCTTTTTAAGCCGAATATTCTCTTCTTCAAGATTCTTAAATTTAAGGGCTTTTTCAACAAAAATAAGAAGCTCACTGGGTGACACAGGTTTCGTAATGTAGTCAAACGCGCCTTTCTTAATGGCTTCAACCGAACTTTTAATNNGTCCCATGGCCAGTGAGAATGATGCAGATGGTTTTGGGTGTTTTTAATATGGCATTTTCAAGAACTTGCATCCCATCTACATCGGGCATCATGAGATCCGTTAAGACCATGTCATAATCATTGCTTTCCAGTTCTTTGATGGCCGATGCACCATTAGAGACCGTTTTTACTTCGTAATTATTAGATTCCAGAATATTGGCGATGAGTTTTAATACATCCGGATTATCATCAGCGACTAATATTTTTGCCATAATATGTTCTCTTGAAATGTTCTCCTAATTAGAAGGTGGGCATGGCGAAATTATATAAAACATCAATTCCAGCAAAAAGTCAATTTTTTGATTTTTAGAGGAACTATCATTGTTTAATATTTTAATATTAAAAACAAATCAAGGGGAAAAAGGTTTAAGTCTTTTTATTTCATGCATAAAATTCAGGGAGACAACTAAATAGGCTCTTCCGCAGTTGAATAGGCTTCGCATTCAACAGGGTAATTATTTCACCTCAGTACGACAGGTTCTGCCTACGGGGCAGGCAGGGCAAGCGCATAGATTGG
>DNGT01000013.1 GCA_003486165.1 Desulfobacteraceae bacterium | reverse complement strand
TTCGGAAATATAATCTAAGTCAAATCCTTCTTTTGCCAGTTCAACAATTTTTTTTGTATGGTTTTTTAAAGAATCTTGAACATAGCCATCTTGATGACTTTGCTTGTGCTTAAAGAGCAATACATCAGCTCTGTTTAAAAGCGTATTTAAATTTTTTATCCTTTTTTCTAATTGTTCATTAAGTTTTTTAATTATATCCTTTTTTTCTTGTAAAATCTCTTTGAATTTTACAGAAATGTTATCTGCATCCATCAGAAACGATTCATATATTTTAAGTTTGCTGTTCAATGATGAAGAGCCTTTATCGAGAAATCTTAGACGTCTTATTAAAAAAATAAACACAATAAATATTGCGAAATCAATCGCAAGTTGCAAAACAATTAAGTATTTTAATTCAAATAAATTCATGATCAGACTATGATATCGATGAGCTTCCCTTCTAATAAATTTAATTTCTCTTTTTGACTTTCATCATTTGATTCTTTTTTGTTGCCCTTTTGATCTTCTTTTTTATCTTTCTCTTTTTTAATTTCAATTCTGTTTTTTGTCTCAAACTTTTCTACTTTTGATTTATCTTCTTTCTTTGTGGCATCTGATTGTTGGGCAACAAACTGCTGATTCATTTCAAGGTTCTGTTTTTTTACATTATGTACTTCCTTAATCGTATTCCCCTGGCCGAGAATAATATTCATATGAGTTGTTCCTGACATGGCTTTCTCCTTTAAATTGAGCTCGCCGTAGTGATACAAAAACATATACTAACAACTCAGGCAGGTCCTTTCATTACGAGCCCTTATCCACAAGNNTACCTCGCTCTCTAAAAGGGATAATAAATGGCTCCAACTTGATGGATTTGCAATTTTGGATAGGAAACCATTTAAGCTGTGGTATCCACACAATTTCTTTCCTGTATTTTAAAAAAGGATATATTGAAAGCCCGCCCAAAACTAATGTTCCTATGACAAAATAATTAAAAACCTTTTTTTTCCATGTATGCTTTATGAGTTTATTTTTAGTATTATTCTTTTGAAAAAATGCTTTTTTCTCTTTATCTTCCGATTCATCTAAATTATCGAAAGATTGGGCAGCATTTTCTTCCTTTTTTAGTGAAGCCATAATCAGCCTTCATAATAAGATTTCAGTTTTATCCTCAATCTTATTATTGCCTTTGAATGAATTTGGGATATTCTTGACTCGGTTAAGCTTAACACCTGTGCTATTTCTTTTAAGGTCAATTCATCATAATAATATAGTGACAATACTATTTGTTCTTTTTTTGAAAGNNCAGGTTTACGCCTTGAGATCTGCTGATTATTTTGTAATATGAATCCATATCAAGTCCCATTTCTTCAGCAATCTCATCATCCTTGGGCTCTCTTCCGAGTTTTAGCTCAAGAGTTCTTATTGCATCTTCGATTCTGTTAATATTCCTTCGAACAGATCTTGAAATCCAGTCCATCTTCCTTAATTCATCTAAAATTGCCCCTTTTATCCTTAGATTCGCATATGTTCTGAATTTTATGCCCCTATTTGAGTCGAACTTATCAATGGCATCAAACAACCCCAAAACCCCGGGACCGATGAGTTCCTCCTTGGATATATTGGGAGGAAGTCTAAGCGCCATCCTTTCAGCAATTCGCTTTACAAGGGGAGCATATTTGAGAATAAGTTCTTCCCTATGTTTACTATCCATGTTTTCATGATCTACATGTGTCGTTTCCTGATATTTTTTTATCCCTACATTCATTTTATACACCTACCGCACCAACCATCATTCTTTTCCAGAAAAATTGTATACTTCCATCTTGATGTCTTCCATCTGTCTGCTCTAAAAGGTATTCAGCAAGTTTTTTAAAGCTTTGGCTTGAAGATGATTGAGGATAACAACACGTAACCGGTTCCCTCCTGTTTACGGACTCATTCAAATGTTTATCATATGGAATATATCCTGCGTAGTCTAAGGATATGCTTCCCATAAACTTCTCTACAACTCCGCTCAAATGTTTATAAACTGACACTGCCTCTCTTTCATTTCTAACCATATTCATCAAAATAATAAATTTGTTTGTCCCGTGTTTCATAAACATAACTTTGATAAGAGCATAGGCATCCGTAATAGACGTTGGTTCCGGCGTTACAACTATGATCCTTTCCTGGGCCGCCAGATTAAAATAAATCACATTGGAAGAAATACCCGCACCTGTGTCAATCAGTAAAATGTCATACATATTGTTCAATAAATCAAATTCATTTAAGAGATTGATTTTGTGGCCTTCTGTAAGATGCGATAGTTCCTGTACTCCAGAACTTGCAGGTATTATGGCCACACCTTCCGGACCTCTGGCAATTATTTGAGACAGTTCTTTTTCACCCTTGATGACTTCTTCAATTGTATATTTGGGATTGATACCAAAGATAATATCAATATTTGCAAGCCCGAGATCGGCATCAAAAATTAAAACTCTTTTTCTCATTCTCTGACATGTAATCGCCAGATTGCCAACGATATTTGTCTTGCCTACTCCGCCCTTTCCGCTGGTTATTGCAAAAACCATNNTCTATTAGCATTACTTAAATAATGGGCGTAAAACCTGAATTTTTTACTTTTTTACGAAACAATCGACTTTAATATTTTTGCTCTTTCTGCCCGCTCAATATCTTCAGGCACATTCTGCCCTGTGGTAATATACGAAACAGGCAAATTTTTTTCCATAATCTGGTTCAAAATTGAACCACATTTTCGAGCTTCATCTCTTTTTGAAAATATGTAGCTCTGATATTTTAAACATCTGAAATTATCGGCTGCTTTATGCATCTCAGCTTCGGCAGTTGCAATGCTCAATAGAAGATGAGTACTGATATTTAAATCACCGGGAATCAATCTTCTGAGTTCATCCAG
>DNGT01000009.1 GCA_003486165.1 Desulfobacteraceae bacterium | reverse complement strand
ATCTCTTTTGTCCGGGCCATGGTCCCCCGGGATTCGGCCAGAGTTTGTTCCGCCATGGCCGCACAAGCGCTCGATTCGATGACCGACTGGGGTATGTCTTTGGGGCTTTCAAAGGTGCCGCACACAAAGATGCCGGGTTTAGAGGTCTGAACCGGCTCAAAACTGCCGGTGACGGCTTGCTGATACGTATCCAGTTCGATCCCCAGTTTTTGGGACAAACGCACTGCTTGGGCTGAAACATTGAACCCCACGGACAGCACCACCATGTCAAAGGTTTCTTGAATTCGCTGTCCGGTCTCGTTCACATAACCGATGGCAAGATTCCCGGTATCGTCAACCGGCAGGATGTTGCTGATTTTTGATTTTATGAATCGGACACCGGTTTCCCGGGCCCGGTTATAATATTGTTCAAAATCTTTTCCATGGGTCCGGATATCGATATAAAAAATAGCCGTATCAAGGGCGCCCTTTGAGTGTTCCTTGGCGATGACGGCTTCTTTGACGGCATAGGTGCAGCAGACTCCCGAGCAATAAGGCTGTGATCCGGGGTGAAGGTCCCTGGAGCCCACACACTGGATCCAGGCGATGTTTTCGGGTTCTTTGTTATCAGAAGGTCTCAATACGTGACCGCCAGAAGGTCCGGTGGCTGCAAGGATGCGTTCGAACTCCAGACTGGTCACGATATTGGGGGACGTTTTGTAGGCATAGATATCGTAAACGCCGGGGTCATACACGCTGCAGCCCGGGGCGATGATCACTGCGCCGACATTCAGCGTAATTTCTTTTTCTCGATCCTCAAAATTGACGGCGCCCGTGGGGCAGAATTTTTCGCAGGCTTTGCATTTTCCCTTGTTAAGAAAAATACAATGGTCGTCAATGGCATATTTTAAAGGAACGGCTTGGGCATACTTGACATAGGCCGATTTCCGTTTGGCCAGTCCGGCGTCGTATTCGTTTGGGACTTTTTTGGGACACTTCTCAGCGCAAAGGCCGCAGGCAATACATTTTTCCATATCCACATACCGGGGGTGCTGAACCACCCGGATGTCAAAATCACCCACCGTTCCGGAGATTTGTTCCACTTCCGACAATGTCAGAAGCTCGATGTTGAGATGCCGGCCGACCTCGACCAGTNNTTGGTGGGAAAGGTCTTATCCAGCTGGGCCATGATACCCCCGATAGAGGACGATCTTTCCACGAGATAGACAAAAAAGCCCGAGTCGGCAAGATCTAGAGCCGCCTGCATACCTGCGATGCCGCCGCCGACCACCATGACAGAGCCGCTTATCTGAGACATTTTTCCTGTCCCTTATTTATAGAACGTGGTTAAAAGAAATTCGGGTTAGAGAAGTTGACTTCAGGTCCATAGGAGCACAGCGCCGGGTAAGATATCCATGCAGAACCAGAGATAGGGAAAATATCAACTTCAATGAACTAGTGTCCACCCATAAATGGTCTTTTTGCCCAATCTCTGTGCCTGCCCTGTGACATGCGAAGCCTATTTCTCTGAGGTGATGCTCAAGAAATAATCCTCTGAATATCAATCATATGCCTGCCTGTCCCGTAGGTGCGGCAGATCGTACAGGGATGGTTGTTTTTCTCGCATGCCCTTCCGGGGCGCAGGTCTTACGAACCGGAGGCTTGATCTTGAACAAAAATCCGCGTTTTTGAATGAACACTAACTATAAAGGATGATTTCCTTTTTTTGTCAAGAGCTAATCCAAAGGGGTTTTCTAAAAATGAATTGATCTCATGGATCTTCAATGGTAAATGATGGCAAGGTTTTACCTCAATTGAGCGTAAACAAAATGCTGACAAATTTAAAAAGAATTAAAAAATACAGGCTGTAATACTTAAGCCTTTTGAAAGCATTAGCGCTTCAGGTATGATTAAAATTTTGCTGAAAGAACTCGTGAATTAGGGCTCGTAATGAAAGAATCAGCCCGGACTATTAATAAAAGTCTTTGCTTTAACAGGGATTTTCATCCGTAACGTTAAATCGCCTATGGTTATTTCAACACGATCCTTAATCCACTCAGACAGCTTCCAGTCAAAAATTTAATCATACCTGAAGATCCTTTAAAATTGATTTGTATCAAGTGACTAATCATTAAAAATGGCTTTTAGATAAACAGTTTAAGCCGACGAAAATTGATTTTGACATCAGCCTGTTGAGAAAGAGGTTTAACCATGAGACTTTTTGACAGCCACTGCCATTTGGACGACAGGGCCTATGACAAAGATTTGGATAATGTCATCTATCGTATGCATGAGGCTGGTGTTGTGTCGGCCATGACCATTGGAACAACTTTTAAACGCTGTGCAAAAGGGGTCGCCATCGCGGAATCCATACCAGGGGTGTATGCTTCTGTGGGCATTCATCCCCACGACGCAAAAAGTTGCGATGAAGACGTCCTGAAGACGCTCAAGGATCTTGCCCGAAGTTCCAGTGTTCGTGCATGGGGAGAAATCGGCCTTGACTTTAATCGAATGTTTTCTCCCAGAAACGTTCAGGAAAAGTGGCTCATCCGGCAGATTGAAATTTCCGATGAGCTGAAATTCCCGGTCATATTCCATGAGCGGGACAGCAACGGCCGTCTGATCGACATTTTAAAAACACATTTTACAACCGGCCGAAACGGAGTTGTGCACTGTTTCAGCGGCAGCGAGGATGAGCTGAAACAGTATCTTGACTTGGGCCTTTATATCGGAATTACCGGCATTGTGACCATCAAGGGACGTGGTGAGGACTTGAGAAAGATGGCGCCTTCGATCCCGGTTGATCGAATCCTGATTGAAACCGACGCCCCCTATTTGACCCCGACACCCGAAAGAAACCACACCCAAAGAAACGAACCGGCTTTTGTCCGGTCGGTCCTCTTGAAGCTTGCTGAGGTGAGGCGGGAAGATCCTGACTCACTGGCTGAAACCCTATGGAACAATACCTGTCGATTGTATGGTGTTGATAGTGAACAATGAAGGCGTTACTTAAATTGTCATTCTGCTTAAAAACAGTAAGTTTTATATATAAAGCGATGTAATTCAAGTCAGACACGCCTAATTTTTATGTCAATTGGAGATGACTCAAATGACCGGCAAACCGACCTATGAAGAATTGGGAGAAAGTGTTAAACAGTTAGAAAAAAAGGTGGTTTCCTTCCAACAAATAGAGACGTCATTGAGAGAAAGCGAGGCCACCTTAAAAAGCATCTTTCGTGCAGCCCCAACAGGTATATTGAAAAACCTTTTTACCGGGGAACCCTATCTAAGATCGTTCGAAATGTTCTGGATCATTCATGATGAAAACGAGTTGAGATTTAGAACTTTGGCATAAACCGATTGTAAGGCTCCGTGGATGCACCGAAGATCATTATTTGAAAATATTTAATATCTTGTCTCCAATGCCTTGTTTTTTCGCTTCAGTCCCTGATGTTTCTTCTTTTCCTTGGCTGGTTTTGGATGTTTTACCGGCTGCGCCCTTTCCAGCAATTTCAAGGGCCTTTTTACAGGGGTTTGAATTTCCAGACGAGCCTGAAACCAAAAGATAAGCCCAGCCCACCGGTCCCAAAAGGGCTGCACCGATGGTGGTGCCGGAGCCCACGATATCGATTTCCAGTGAAGGATTGACCAGTGTGCCGCCCAGTTTGAAAGGTTTGGTTATTTTGCTTAAGCTGATACTCAATTTTCCGGTATCTTGGGTTCCAATACCCTCTTTGGGATGGGTTTCGATTTGAAAATCCAATGCTTCGGTTTTAAGATTTATCGTTCCTTTACTGAACAATGATTTATGAGGATCGTCGACGACGATGATGTCACTTTTGGCCATGCCGTTTATGATATTAAAATCACACACGGCACAGTTAATTTGGGCGCTGTCGATTTTTTCACCAAAAGGATTGATGATCCGCATGAGCGTTGTGCTGATATCGGCACTCACAAAATTTAAAAAACCGGTGGGTATTTTCCCTTCTCCCAGCGAGGCAACCACATCGCCGTTCAACCCTGCCATGAGCCCTGCCACGGATTTTCCTTGACCTTTCAGATCAATGTCAAGGTCAAGAATGCCCTCTAAGGATTGAGTTATTTCCAGTTTTTTAAGCATTTCTCCCAGGTTCGTTTGTTTGATGTCCACCTTTACATCAAAAAAAGCCATATTTTTTTTTGCCTGAACATTCAAACTGTTCACCATCTTTCCGCCGCCGATGGAAGCTGTCATGGGATTTGCCGTGAGATTACCATCTTTAAGCCTTACCTTGGTTTCAATATTATCAATGGCGACTTTTGGTAAAAGCAATTGTTTGATTTTAAGATTCATGGCGGCGTTGAAAAGATGCAGACCGTCCATTTTTAAGGGGGTGTTTTGAAAAAATCTGTCCGATTTTCTTTCAGGTTTTGTTGTTTTTGCGTTTTTGTCGCCGGCCTTTTTTCCTCTGTTTATTAACATGGGACGCAGATCGAGGGTTTCGGAAACAAGATCACCTGAAATTTGCGGCTTTTTGACAGAACGGTCAAGTGTTACGGAACCGTTTAATTTACTGTTTCGCAGTTCTATTAACATGTCGGACACTTGAATTTTATCGGGTATGGCTGCAATGAGATGGCTGGAGATATAGAACGGGCCATTGATTGGAAAGGGTTCTTTGGTGATATTTTCAATCTTGGCCAGATCATCGCCGTTGACTGAGAATCTGACATCAATGCCTTTTGCAGCCACCGGGTCCTGGATCTTGCCGATAATGGCGATGTCCATTTGAGCGACTTTGGCCTTTAGATCAACAGGATAGGGGACATCAGGGTCAGTAATGCCCGCCCACGAACCGATTTTTCCGGACACGTTAAATGGAATGTCGTTGAACGAGCCTTTCAGTTCAATGTCACCGTCGCCCATGAACTCCGATGATTTTCTACTACTTCGATCTATGGTTACGACGAGGGTTTTATTTTTTTGATGGTTTTTAACCGTCAGTCGTCCATCTTTGATAAGTATTTCTTTGAAATCGAACAGTGCTGTTTCCTTCTCATCTTTTTTTACAGGCGCTGTTTTAACTTTCTTTTGTGCCGGCAAATCAAACTCCAGATTTGTTTTACCGGATGTGTTGACTTCAATTATCAAATCCGGATTGATCAGGGTTAAGCGTTTTACATTGATGTTGCCCTTGATGAGGGGAATCAGCGCCAATTGAACTTCAATTTTTTTGGCACGGATCATTTCCGGATGAGAACTCCAGGGAGCATTTTGAAAAGAGACGTTGTTTACCTGTAAGGTGGGAGATAGACTTATTTTCACTTTTATATCGCCGGCCATGGTGAGCTTTCTGCCGGTGTATTTTTTAGCGATATTGGTAATCATAGGCTTAAAATTGTTGTAATTATAAGTTTTTACGACAACAATGATGACCAAAAGACAGGCAAGAATGATACCTGCCAGGACGCCTAAAACAATTTTTCGGCGCATTATAATGCCTCCATGCTGAAACATAAGGTCTCGAAACTTGACTTAATAATAAGAAAATGAGAAGAATTTCTTAACATATACAATCTTCAATCGAAAATTGTCAATCGTAGAGAGGAAGCCATGAAAAAAGCATTTATTTTGGTTTT
Organism: Desulfobacteraceae bacterium; assembly: GCA_003486165.1. Taxonomy (GTDB): domain Bacteria; phylum Desulfobacterota; class Desulfobacteria; order Desulfobacterales; family UBA11574; genus UBA11574. The sequence continues at coordinate 3,447 of DNGT01000009.1, read as the reverse complement.
AACGGCATATTTTTGCCTTGTGGCGAATTTTGTGTTCGCTCAGTCACCTGCTGCTTCGGATCGCAACCTGATTCTTACCGAAGGTACAGCCGAGGTTATGGGTCAGAACGATTCAGCAAAAATTTTCATCGCCGTTGTGACAGAGGGACGGAAATTGGAACAGGCCAGTTCGGAAAATGCGAACAAGACCAAAGCCGTACTAACAACCCTAAAAGGGTTGAATATCAAACATCTTAAACTCGAGACATCCAATTATCGTGTTACGCCCCAAAGGGATTATAAAATCCGGCCGCCCAAGATAACAGGTTATGAAGTCAACAATGCCATTGTGGTGACGTTGGAAGGATTCGAGACTGAACCTTTATCCAGCCATGTTTCCCAGATTGTTGGAAAAGCCCTTGAAAGCGGATCAAACACCATTCAACATATTCAGTTTTATCTCAATGATCAATCGGTATTGGAAAAAAAAGCGTTAAATTTGGCAACGCAGGAAGCGATGGAGCGGGCAAAAACACTGGCCGAAGCCGCAGGTGTGAAGCTAAAAGGCATCGTTTCGCTCAGCACACAGCCGATGTATTCACCGCCCCAGCCTCTTATGTTGCGTACGGCTGAAATGAAAACAGATGCAGGGGGGATGGCGCCGCCCATGGAGGTCGGGGAGAGTCGCATTCGGGTTCAGGTCAGCATCGCCTATGAAATAGAATAAGCGCGGCCAATATCTGAAAGTGCTTCAAAATAATTAAGAATTCTGATCCTGATCGTCAGGTCTTTCTATAACCCATGGAACGGGTNNATTTCAGGATATTAAGTGAATAAAATGATCTATAATGCCTAAATCGCCTATACTTTAATTTACAGAATCGTAAAGTGTTTGCTGAAGATAACACAATTTATGTGAACGAAAATTCTAAGTTGAAATAGATATATTCTGTTTGGACAGGAACTCTACTTTAACAAACCACAACTATTTAAACAGTCTTCAATCAATGGCTGACTTATTACTATAACTTCTTTTTTTAATTTTTCTGCATTATTATTAAACAAGTTTTCCAGATCTACTCTATTACCAGTGTCGAATTTAACAGCTTTTCCAAGAAGTTCTCCACTTTTTAGATCAATAACCTTTAGGTGTATAAACATCCAAAGATCACCAGGGGCATTCAAGCCATAAGCATATATGCCTACGCCCATAATGCAATCAATATCTTTAGTTGTGTAGTCGCTGTAATCAAATGGCTGATTTTCTTCAACATACCATCTCTCCATCACCTTTGCTCGATCATAAAAACCCAAATTAGACATTTTTTGAATGGCCGGGTATTTTTGTTCTTCTTTATCTACAATTACTTTATAATATGGAAATTTAGAAAGTCGATCAGCAACTAAATTAGCTATAACAGTAGAGGGTTTCCAAGTTTCTTCATTCCTTAGAATTTCATCTAAAGTTTTTTCCATTGCCGAAGTTTTATTTAATGTTTCAGGCAACGTTGCCAATATTAATATTGAAGAAAACAACACTCCGTATGCTCCAAATAAATGAGTAGTTGCATCTGGAATCGACACTAAAGAAGAGCTAATGCCAGCAAGATAGCCTGCGAATGGGGGATTTTTTGATATGTAAGGGTCAAGTTTTAATGGGGGAGATTCCATCGGAATTATAACTATCTTTTTAATAGCGCTAACTTTTTCAGGGGCTATTTTGATATTTTTCATTCCTCCGCAGGAAGCTATGATTAATTCCAAAACAAACAAGATGCTAATTACTAGTGTTTTTTTCATTTTGCCCCCCCTTTTTTATTGGGCAAAAGGGATAATAATAACAAATTTTCGGTCACAATTTAGAACGTAACGAATAGCCGTGTTGGAAAATAGGATGCACAGAATTAATTTTCAGATCAATTCGGAAATTAAAATATGAATTTTTGTATTTAATGAGATAGGTTACGTCAATTTATATTCAATCCGAAAGTATTGACAATACCTTTTAATAAGTTTCAGATATATCAAGACGATAGCACGGAATGGGATCTTTTAAAAACGTGTGCTTTAGCAGGTATCCGTAACGACCGAATTAAGAAAATGCACGAGCACCCGGGTCGGGTTGAGTGACTTGTTATCTATTTTTAAAGAGTTGTTTGGATGTTTTTTGCTTACTTTACAAACTCCTTGTCGGATAAAATTTTTCCGATCACTTCTTTTAATGATGCCAAAAGAACTCGTTCCATTATCGGTACACTTGNNCACGTGTATGTTCGTTCTACATTTTTAGAATAATATGGGCCTACTTTAATGGTACCACCATTTGGATTTATAACTTCGACCTCGATGTTAACTTCTCCGTAAACATCCCAGTATAAAGCGGTTACCTCTGTGCCGACCCAAAAATTTAATATTTTTCCTGTTATTGTAAAGTCTTCGCCGGTATTAACTATTTTATATCCATTGCTAATCAATTCAATGCTGAAAGCATTATGGATAATTTCAGTTATAGGTATTTCAACCTGCACATCACCCATTGACACCCCGAAAGCCGCCTCCCTATGTCCAATTATTTCTGGCTCACTCTTTCCATAGCGAGCATCTTGGAAATAATTAAGTCTAATATTTGAAGCTGGGGGGTTGGTACTTTTTGAGTTTGTTAAAGGCTCATAGTTCAATTTCAAGGTAGATGTTCCAGAGCTGGCGCAACCAGATACAAGAAAGATAAAGGTGAGTATTGAAAAATATAAATAGTTGTTGCTTGTTTTTTTCATTTTCTCCTCCAGAGGTTGAAGCCCTATATTTTTATAAACATAACCGTAATGCTATGAACACTCCATTTTTTATATAATGGAACACCCTATTTAAATATATTATTTATCACTTCATCCACCATTTCTTCAGGAGATTTCCTGGTAAGTGAGGTATGATAAGAATTGCCAGATGCAAAAGGAAAATTAGTTTTAGGATTCCGGATAGCAATATTAAGTTCTATCATATACATTGTAATATCCCACATCCATTTGTCTTTATATGTGACTACGGCATCAACATTTGATGGTGTGTCAACCCCGGTTTCTACAATAAACCCTCTTTTTTCGAGTTTATCAGCAATTAGTTTATTGATCCCTCTCCTATCAGGTGCATATTTCGTCACGTATAATGATTTAATAGTTGACAAATCGGTAGTTGGATTTTTGATTGCAGTTGCTCGGTTAATACAACCTGAAGCAAAGAAGATGACAAAAAGTAACAGGCTTAGATTCAAGATTAATTTTCGTGTCATTTAAATCTCCTACTAATACATACTAGTATTATGCGACTTAAAAATATAGGCAAACCCGTAAATTTATAAGGGCGATTTGCCGGGTGTAAGTTGTAATTTGTTAAATAATTTAAAAAATTTATGGCGAAATATCTTTTTCATATGCGTCATATACTTTGTTTGTCGCCATTTGAAATTCCAGG